>CAMLGP010000111.1 GCA_946479535.1 uncultured Bacteroidota bacterium | reverse complement strand
GTGAAAGGAGTCGAGCTTAACATGGACAAAATGAAAGGTTCTGTGGGCAAGATGAGTGCAGATGGCAAGTCTATTACCGCTGAGTGGGTAAAAGGCTTAAGTGCACCGAAAGGAATTGGAATTCATAATGGCAAATTATATGTAGCTGATTTAACTGATATTGTTGTGATAGATATAGCACGCGGCAGGATAGATAAGAAGATCCCGGTTACTGATGCGCAGGGATTGAATGATGTGAGCGTTGGAAGTGATGGAACTGTTTATGTTTCCGATTCAAAAGCGAAGAAAATCTATAAGGTAAAAGATGGCAAAACTGAGTTGTACCTGGAAAACCTGAAAGGCCCCAATGGCGTATTAATGCGTGGAAAGGATTTTTATATCCTGGATAATGGCACTGCGTATAAAGTAAATGCTGATAAGAGCCTTACCATGGTGGCTGAAGGCATGGAAGGAGGGACGGATGGTATTGAGAATATCCAGGGCAATGATTTTGTAGTTTCCTGCTGGGGTGGAGTGATCTATTATGTAAATGCTGATGGAACCAAGGAAATGCTCAAAGATACAAGAGCAGATAAATGGAACTCTGCAGATCTTGGCATTGATCCAAAGACCAAAACTATTTTTGTACCTACGTTTTGGAAGAATTCCATCATTGCCTATCAGGTAAAGTAAAGTTAAATTGACAGGCTGACTATATTTCTATTTTATTGATCGAGTATTTTGTTGCCCGATATGGATTGTACTGCAACCAGATTACCTTACCGGCAAACCGGTTATTTTAGCAAAACGGTATTGGATTATATTGACCAGGCTCCAGCCATAAAGCCTTTTATTTCTCATCCTCCATCGCTGTCTGGAATAACGCAGGCAATTGCAGAAAGGCAGCATTTCAAAACAGACAGGGAAACACTGGTTCGCGAACTCAGGAAGCAGTACGCAGGAGTCAGTACTTTCCCAAAAGTGCTGGAAAATATAGAAAATCTTTTAGCTGACTCTACATTTACTGTTACTACGGCCCACCAGAATAATCTATTTACAGGGCCTTTATATTTTATCTATAAGATCCTTCACGCGATAAAACTGAGCGAGTACCTCAGGCAATCCCTTCCCACTTTCCAGTTTGTTCCGGTATTCTACATCGGTTCAGAAGATGCTGATCTGGCCGAGTTAAATCATATATACCTTGATGGCAACAAACTCACCTGGGAAACTAAACAGAAAGGGGCAGTGGGAAGGATGAAGATCGATAAGGAACTAATTAAGGTCCTGCACGCCATTGAAGGACAACTGGGCGTTCAACCTTTTGGGAAAGATATAGTGGGAATGATGAAAGAGGCTTATAAGGAAGGAACAGATCTTCAGACGGCCACTTTCCGTTTTGTGAATGCCTTATTGGGTGAATACGGAATTGTGGTCCTTTTGCCAGATAACGCATCTCTGAAAAAGGAGATGATAAAAATATTTGAAGATGATCTCCTGCATCAGAAAGCCTCTGCAGTGGTAGAAAAAACAGTGGAAGCATTGCATAAGGCTTCCTATAAGGTGCAGGCCAATCCCAGGGAGATCAATCTGTTTTACCTTGATGGGGATATACGGGAGCGTATTGAAAAATCAGATAGCGATAATGTCTGGAAGGTGGTTAATACAGACAAACAATTTACCCAAAAGGAATTGATTGACCTTCTTAACCAGCATCCTCAAAAATTTAGTCCAAATGTGATCCTGCGCGGAATTTTCCAGGAGACCATTCTTCCCAATATTGCATTTATTGGCGGAGGAGGAGAACTGGCTTACTGGCTTCAGTTAAAAGGACTCTTTGATAATTATAAAGTACCCTATCCTGTACTGGTACTCAGGAATTCATTCCTGCTGCTGGAAAAGAAATGGAAAGAGAAGATGAGCCGTCTTCAATTTGAAACAGAAGATTTTTTCCTTCCAAAGGAAGAACTGTTAAACAGGCTTGTTATCAGGGATAGTAAGAATGATGTGAAGCTGAATGGTTCAATGAAAGGTGTTGAAGAAATGTATGAAGGTTTTAAAAAGCAGGCGGCTTCCATAGATTCTACGCTCACCAGGCATGTTGAGGCTTTAAAGTTTAAGACTGTATATCGTTTGCAGGAGCTCGAAAAAAAGATGCTGCGCGCAGAGAAACGGAAATTTACTGATCAGCAGCGACAGATTGCTGCCATTAAGGATCATTTATTTCCTTCAGGCGGATTGCAGGAACGCTTTGATAATATTGGCTACTGGTACGCCAGAAATGGAAAGGAATTTATTAGAAGGCTGTATGAGAATTCATTGGCATTGGAACAGGAGTTTGTACTGCTTTCTGAAAAAGACTGACTCACTTCATTAATTTAACCGGCACAATAGCTTTTGCGGGATCAACCAGTTTGCGGCCACGTGTTGGATCAATTCTCAATTCCATTTTCCGGGGATCATCATTGCGGGAATTAAAATAGAAGAAGTCCATATTATCGTATAGAGGGAAGCTGTTGATGATTTCCATTTGACCTGTCCCCTGGCCGGAAGGTTTTTTACGGACTGTTCCTATTTTCCGGTCGCCGAAATAAATAATCTCTCCCTCCTTGCACGGGATTGAATCAATAATGGTGGATAACTGGAAATTATAGGCGGTCACCGGGAGCACGGGTTCCTTCCTCACATATTTATTTGCCGCAAGGATCATTTCATTGTACTGACTGGTTTTTCCATGCTCAGTTTCACAATTCAGGTAACGGATATTCTTTTCGCCACAATACACACTGAGTGATCCGTCTCTGTATGCGCCTGCATTGTCCTGCCATACTATATTAAACTTTTCTTTAAGCAGGTTTCTGTATAGCAGGCTATCAGTTGTCAGGAACAGATCATCCGGATCCTCATCAGGAGACATATGAATGGCTCTTGCATCCTGTTCCCGCTCATTGCCCTTGAGATAACTGGTTATGGAGAATTTGCCATCTGAATTATTATGGAGCGCTATTACACAAACAGGATGGGGGGGAAGGAATTTCAGAATTCGATTGGCGAATTTCTCTACTTCATCAATAGCTTTGGGGCGTGTCTTTCCAAACCCGCTAAGGGTTTGATTGATGCCATGGCGTGAAAAGATCCTGTTAGGATCAAACAGGTAAGAAACACCACCCATTTTAAATGTGATATTCCGCTGTCTCTTATTTACCAGTCTAACAAGCATGCCACCCTGGGTTTCCAGCAGCCTCATGGCCCCATTCACTGCGGTGGTCTCATCATCATGGAGATTGATAAAGAACAGCTCTTTTGAATTACCGAACTGGTAATATTTAATAGGAATGACTGTACTGCCTAATTGATAATAAACGATAGTGACCTTAGGAATCAATACACGTGATGCAACTGGTGATGCCCCAGTCTGGCTGAACACAAAAACAGGGAACAGTAAAATAAGCAGTGGTAATGAGAAATATCGCATCGGCGTCCTGATTACAAAAACCTTGCCCGCATCGTCAGGTTATCATTATATTAATAAGCGTTCTTCTCTCCCTTTGCCATATTGAAAGCAGTCATGGCAATGATCCGGGTATCCAGCCAAAGGCTCCAGTTTTCAAGATACCAAAGATCGTATTCTACGCGGTTATTTATGTCTTCCATGTACTTGATCTCACCACGGTAACCATGGATCTGTGCCCATCCGGTGATGCCAGGTTTCAGGAAGTGGCGGATCATATAATGATTGAGCATTTTAGAATAATCGTCGGTATGTTTGGTCATGTGGGGGCGGGGACCTACAATGCTCATATCACTCATAAAAACATTGAAGAACTGAGGCATTTCATCGAGGCTTGATTTGCGGAGGAAGCGGCCCAGCCTGGTTATACGGGAGTCATTCTTGGTAGCCATTACGGTATTGGCATCACGGTTCACCTTCATGCTGCGGAATTTGATACAGCCAAAAGGTTTGCCTCCTTTTCCACTTCTTTGCTGAACAAAGAAAATAGGGCCACGATTATCCAGCCAGATAAGCAATCCCACTATGGGCACCAGCCAGGAAAGAACCAGGATAATAAAAAGTGAACTCAGTACCAGGTCAAATACGCGTTTCTTTATCCGGTTGCCCACATCATCCAGCGGTTCCTTGCGCAAGGAAAGAACCGGCATATCATTAAAGTAATCGATGTGCACCGGTTTGCGTATAAAATGATTCAGGTCTGGTATAATGCGGAAACGGATACAGGCCTGGTCTGCCTGGGACATTAATTTATAGATACCAGTCTGCTGTTCGGGAGCAATAGTTGAAAAGATCTCTGTGACCTTATATTGTTTAGAGGTTTCTATCACATCATTGATACCACTGATGATAGGGTAGTTAGACAATTCAGTTACATTCTCTTCTTCTTCACAGAAACCCACGATCTCAGTTTTGATGGGTTCCTGTTCCAGGTATTCGGCCAGCTTCTTTGCCCGGTCATTATAACCAATGATCATCACCTTGCGTACAATATGATTCTTGCTCTGGAAAAAATTATACAATGCCAGGTGAAGAAAGCGATTGATCATTAAGCATACGGCAAAGGAAGTAAGAATGCTGATGAGGAACAGCCTGGATATATCACCGCCCTTGCTGAAAAACAGGTAAAGCATTTCCACACCCAGGAAGTATACATAGGCGGACATGGTCTGCTTGCTGAATTTTTCAAATGAATAGATATGGCGCTCGTGGTACACATTGGTACCCCAGCTAACACCTGCCCAGGCCACGTTGGAAAAGAACCAGAGGTATGAATACTGAATTTCTATTTCAGATGAAATATTACCCCGGAAAACATAACGGCAGATGATGAAAACGAGATTGAGAACCAGGAGATCAAGTAGCACAAATCCGATACGGAGGAGAATAGTAAGTCGTTGGTTCATGGTGATGCATTTAAAACGTACGCAAAGGTTGAATTATTTTTTAAAGAGTTATAATGATTTAGGCTAATTACAAATAAGTCTTACTACTTAGTTGGCATAGAGGCCGGGAAATCATGAGGTTTTAGATCAAATAATGGGCTGAATTCCCGGAAAACTGGCATGACGGGGCCAGAAGTTGACATAAATGATAACAAATTCATTATCAGTGAGCCATAGCGGATTACGTAAAACCTGAAACAGAATCTTCAGGGAGAACTACATACGTATGAAAAGGAGATGTAAAAAATACGTAGCAATGTTTCGCCGGAAACTGCGCGATCTGTTTAAATGTTATTCACAATTAACTCACCTGCGGGTTTTTGGCAATAAAATTGACTTATGTTTAAAAGCTTTTTTGAATGTTTGAATTGTTGAGGCGCAGGAATTAAGAGTTTCCCTATTGATCACTATCAATTAAACTTTTTCATTATCCTGGCCAAACAATTTTGGCAAAAAAATTGCGATTAGTAATGGTTTATATCCAAGTTCTAGAAAAACAAATGTTTTATAAATCCAGTATTAGCTATGAAAACCAAATTCTACACTTTTGAGAAGGTCGTATACCTCCGAGCCTTCTTTGCACGTTATCTATTATTCATTTCCCTAAGTTTTGTTGTATCTATTGTAGGACGTTCACAAACGACCAGCGTTTCGTTTACTGCTATTCCATACAGTGATCCTGACTTCAATGCACCAGCACGTGGTGTTGAACAATGGCATGGTGGTAATGAAGTGAATGTTCCGCTTGCATCAACAAACACTCCGCGAATTGATAAATACTTCAGGTTCGCATGGAACCATTTTGAAACAACGCAGGGAGTTTATACCTGGTCAGCATTTGATCAGCAGATAAATGCTGCAATTGATGGAGGCCAGAAATTCAGCTTCGGTGTAATGACTGCCTGTCCGGGTTGTGATCTCGGATGGAACATTAATTATGCCGGTGGCAGTTCTCCTTATCCTTTATACCTGCATAACCTCATGCAGGCTGAATCTCCCAAAGACTGGAAGACGGGTGATGGAGATTGGATCCCCAACTGGAACAGTGAGTCCTATCTTACCCGTCTGGAAGCCCTGAATGTTGCCATTAACAATCACCTGGAGAATACAGTATATAAAGGTGTCCGTTACAGGGATATCATTAATTATATAGATGTCCGCGGTTACGGAGCCTGGGGTGAGTGGCATAGTGGTGGTGGTATTGTTCAGAATGATGTTACTGAATATCCCACCGGGACCGCGGCCACCATTACATCTTTAAAACGTATCGTTGATATTCATACCCGCAGCTATCCCAACCATCCGCTGGTTGCCATGATCGCTGCATTTGACGCCAATTACCTCGGTATTATCATGAACCCTCCCGAGATCGCTCAGTATATCCTTACGCAAAAGAATAACTGGGGAATGATCGGTTGGCGTCGTGACAGCTGGGGTGCAACGGATTCTTATCTTTCAGCCCTGCTGGAAAACAATACCCGTTCATATGGTGGTATGCGTTTCGATACTGCAATCCTCAACCGTTACAAGTATGCTCCCATTGTTGGTGAACCACCAGGCTGGGCGGTTACCTATAATGAACTGGAAGGCCAGGTTCGTTTATACCACGTGAGTTCATTTGGTAATAGTAATTATGGTGGTGCCAATACAACTACCATTGGTAATAATATCCGTGCTGCTTCCAAAGCTGCCGGTTATCGTATTACCCTGGAAGGCGGTACTGCTCCTACGGCAATCGCTACCGGTACACCATTCAATGTTACTTTGAACTGGAAGAACGTTGGTATCGCACCTATATATGAGAGCTGGAATACGATATATGAACTGAAGAATGCTTCCAATGTGACCGTATGGTCCGGTACTTCCAATTTTAAAGTGAAGCACTTCCTTCCTCAGGCTAACCATACTCCTTTTACAGACAATTTCACTTTGCCAGCTACGGTGCCAGCAGGTACTTACAGACTGGTTGTATCAGTAAAGGATCCAAATAACTATCGTCAACCTTTGCCAATTGCCGTAACAGGAAGAGGAACTGACGGATCTTATACTGTTGTAAATTCAGTAACGGTTACTGCCAACGGCGGTCCAATCAATACTCCGCCTAATGCAAATGCTGGTCCTGACCAGAGTGCAACACTTCCCATTGCATTATTGATGACCCTGGATGGTACCGGCTCAAATGACCCAGATGGTTCAATCACCGGTTACCAGTGGACACAGATCAGCGGCCCTGCTGTTTCTATCCTAACTGGCGCCAACACATCAAAAGCAAGCGTTACAGGTTTATCATTAGCTGGTGATTTTGTTTATAAACTCACTGTTACCGATAACCTGGGTGCTACTGATAATGATACAATGAAGATCACGGTGAATTCCCTGATCCCCAGTAATAATCCTCCTGTTGCAAATGCAGGAACCAACCAGACTATCACACTGCCCACTACTTCAGCCAACCTTACCGGAGCCGGGTCCACGGATGCGGACGGCAGGGTGACGGGTTATTCATGGCAACAAGTTAGCGGGCCGACAACATCGGCCTTTTCTTCGACCACAAGTGCCACTCCAACTGTCAGCAATTTAACTTCTGCCGGTACTTATCAGTTCCGTTTAACGGTGACTGATGATGATGGAGCTACCAGTTCAGCTACTGTAAACGTAGTGGTAAATGCAGCGGCCAATATTCTTCCAGTTGCCAACGCTGGAGGTAACCAGACTATCACTCTTCCTGCCACACTTACACTGAATGGCACCGGATCAACCGATGCTGACGGTACTATATCCTCTTATTTGTGGTCACAAGTGTCTGGTCCTAATACCTGGACTCCTTCCTCTACA
>CAMLGP010000110.1 GCA_946479535.1 uncultured Bacteroidota bacterium | reverse complement strand
TATTGACAAAAAGATAAATCAGTTGCATACTACGTATGCTATTGTTAGCGAGCCACAGGAATCTGACAGATTCTGGTATAAAAATGCCGTTATATGGGAAACAGCGATTCCCTATCTGTATATGCGAACGACGGCCGATAATCGTATTCTTGTTGGTGGAAAGGACGATGATTTTTCAAGCGCTAATAAACGGGATAAAGCATTACCACGTAAGGCTATCGAACTGGAGCATTCCTTTAAAAAATTATTCCCCCATAGCGCATTCAAAACTGATTTTAAATGGGCAGGTCTATTTGCTTCAACAAAAGATGGATTGCCTTTTATTGGGTCTATTCCTGGTAAGCAAAACATGTATTTCGCGTTGGGATTTGGAGGTAATGGAATAATATTTAGTGTTATTGCAGCCCAGGTTATCAGTGATCTATTAACAGGAAAAAAGAATAAGGCTGAATTATTGTTTTCCTTTAATAGATAACAGAACCAGACCCTTACTTAGGGACATTAAACCCTGCAAAGGATTCAATCTGATTGAGTATATGCTTACCACGCCGCTTTGCCCTGATAATAATCCAAAATCTTTGTCTTCAGCACATAATCATACCGGGATATTATCAGGTTACTGCTTGCGCGGTCTAAATTATTCTTGGCAATCAAATAATCTATTGAATTACCCACCCCTTCATTGAACCTGATCTCTGCAGCCCGGAAGGATTCCTTATAGGCAGCAACCTGGTCAATCAATGTCTTATAACTCTCAAATGCAGTTGTCATATTCAGGTGAGCCCGCTCAATATCCTGCTGCAAACCGGTCTTGACAGACTGCTCCGTCAGTGCCTGATTAATCACGTCCAGTTTTGCCAGCTTTACCCGGTTACGCTGAAAAAGATTATTGAATAGCGGTATCGTCAGATTCAGGTTCACAGAACTGCCCACGTTATTATTTAGCTGCTTTGAATACCTGATCTTATCATTACTAAAATTATTCTGCTTGGCAAATACCGGGCTATTAGTACCATTGATTATTACATAACTGGTTGTTTGTACATCCGAAGTATTAATAAATGTGTTCTGGGTAGCCGCACTTGAATAATTGGTACCCACATTCCCATTCAATGACAGTCGGGGAAACAACTGCCCCCTGGCTACCTTCACAGCGCTCTCAAAACTTCTTGTTCGCAATTCTTCCGATCTAACACGGGCAAATTGCCTGAGTGCTGTTTCATATATCTCACCCGGCGTCTGGGTATAGTTGGAAATGTATACCGCCGGATCAATCTTTTCCAACTGCATTGATTTATCATACTGGATATTCATCAACTGGCACAAATTCAGTTTCGCCGTCTCTAATGCGTTTTCCCTATTCAGTACTGATAGCCTGTCACTGGCCAACTGCCCTTTCATATCTGAAGCATCAGATGGCTTTATGGCGCCATCCTTCAGGAGGGTATCCAGTCTTTGTGACTGCCGGGAAGTAAGTTCCGCCTGTAATCTTGCCTGCGCCAGCTGATCCTCATTACTCAAAACCGTTAGGTAGGCAAGAATAATATTAATTGCGAGATTGTCCTTGGCCTGTTGCCAGTCCATTTTGGAAGCTTCGTAAGCCAATGCTGTCTGCCTGTTGGCATGCTGCATTGACAATCCATTAAAAAGCACAACCCCACTGCTTAGGCCATAACTTGAATAATTTACCTGCTCATTTATATATCCATTGGTAAAGGGATCAATGCTTCGCCCCTGGTTAATACCCAAATTGGCACTTCCATTAAGATCCGGAAGCATATTCAGTCTCGACTGTCTTTTTGCTATTTCATTTGATTTCACCTGCAAACCATTCTGGTTTACCACCAGATTCCTGGAAATTCCTGTGTCAATGCATTGCTTCAAAGTGTACGTAATACCTGCGGCCTGCTGTGCATGACCACGTATGAGTGAACCCCACATTGCTATCGCTACAATTAAAAAAAATCTTTTCATATTTGTGATTCTTGAAATTTTCTTACTTATCTAATAACAAGGCTTTTTTGTATTGGATACTATTATTACTATAATCCATCCTTTTCAATCCTTCCATCCAGTAAATGAATGATCCTTGATCCAAATTCTGCATTCTTTTCCGAGTGAGTTACCTGGATAATTGTCACTCCTTCTTTATTCAACTGTTTAAAAAGCTCCATGATTTCTTCTCCCTGTTTGGAGTTTAGATTGCCGGTTGGCTCATCTGCAAGGATCAGCCTTGGTTTGCCAATTAACGCCCGGGCAATACCCACAAGCTGTTGCTGTCCGCCGGACAATTGAGTAGGAAACAGATCTTTTTTTCCAACTATCTGGAAACGGTCAAGCATATCAGCTACCATTGCTTTCCGCTCAGAGGTCTTGACATCCTGGTAGATCAATGGTGTCTCAATATTTTCGTATACTGTCAGCTCATCAATCAGGTGATAAGCCTGAAATACAAATCCGATATATTGTTTGTATAAAGCAGAGCGTTGTCTTTCTTTCATCTTATGTACAGACTCATGGAGGAATTGGTATTCACCTTCATCAAAATCATCCAGCATCCCAATCACATTGAGCAGCGAGGATTTTCCTGAACCGGAGGGACCCATTATCGAAATAAAATCGCCCTCGTACACTTTGAGATTTACATCCTTTAAGATAAACGTGCGAGTACCGCCTACTGTAACCCACTTAAAAATGTTCTTTAATTCCAATAACATGATATTTGTATTTATTCAATTTTCAAACTCTTTACAGGACTTCTCATTGCTGATCTAATAATCCATATACTGTTGGGATAAATGCCCTATTATTTAAACGCGATGGACAAGCGGCCACTTCCGGATTTTATATCAACCGGGATACCGCCACCATCCATAGTTCCGGTAATCCTGTCGTCATCCGCCTTGCCGTTAAAATTGCTCAGCGAATTTGTCTTGATCTTATTAGCGGAAAGATCCAGATTCAGTCCCTTTCCACGGGGTATTGTAACATCAATATTACCTCCAGAGTTATGGATCTTCACATATTTACCCAATGAAGCGATAGACACATCAATATGTCCACCACTTGTAGAAGTTTCCAGGCTACAGGTCAGATCATCAAGGTTAATGCTTCCTCCGGATGTGTGAGCAGATAACTCACCAGAAATCTTTCCTCCCCTGATTCCACCGCCACTTGTATTAGCTTCTATATCCCCATTTAGGTCCTGCAGGTCCAGCGATCCACCAGAGGTGCTAAGCCTGAGTTTTCCACTGGAATTTTTTGCCGTAATACTTCCTCCACTGGTAGTAAGCTTAATATCATCGGTAGAGTTATTCAAATGAATACTTCCACCGGATGTGCGGCCGTTGACTTTTCCGCTAAGACCATCTACATGCAGGCTTCCGCCGCTGGTTGAAAAATCCTGATTACCAGAAATCCCTGTAAGGCTAATGCTGCCTCCACTGGTTGATAGATCTGTAGATACATGTTTTGGCACATAAGCCTTAAAGGAAATATTTAAAGCCCGCTTCCAGTCGGTGATCTTTGATTTGGGTTTGGCTATGGCTGTAACCTTGTTATTGCTGACCGTTACAGTCAGATCATATTTTTCTTCCAGCCTCTGTTTGATTTCATCCTGGGAAAGATCCTTGCCATTATTTCCACTGATATAAACTTCCAGTCGCGCTTCAGAACCAGCTACTGCATCCACACTCAGCGAACCACCGGAGGTTTTCATCTCCACATTATTGATGCCATCGCTGCTCAGCGTTTTGGTCATATAAAGATTCTTCTTATCCTGAGCCATGATTAATAGGGCCGGAGTCAGAAGCAATAATAAAAGAAGGTTCTTTTTCATATTAAACTGTTTAGTTGATTTAGTTATTTATTTTTAAGTATGAACTCATTTATTATTACTCGGCCCGTAGAGATTTAACAGGATTGCCTGCTGCTGTCCGGTAACACTGGGCAGCAATGAATAAAAATGCTGTTATGAACAGAACACCGGTTACCAAAAGGTAAGGATAAATTTCCTGCTGTACCCGGTAAGCATAATTCTGCAGCCACCTGTCAGTGGCCAGGTAAACCAATGGCCAGGCAATCATATTTGCGATGATCATTAAAACACCGTAGTCTTTGAAAAACAGGAACAGGATACTTTTTACATCCGCACCCAGAACCTTACGTACCGCTATTTCCTTTACTCTGCGAGCCAATGTAAAGGCTACAATTCCGAATATCCCCATGAATACGATCAGCAGGTTGAGCGCCGTGGCCATACTGGCCGCCTTTTTTAACTGTAGCTCAGGACGATAAAGAGTGGTAAACCTGTCATCCATAAAACTATAATCGAACGGAGACCCTGGTGAAAGCTCAGACCACTTATTTTTAATGTTTGAAAGCGCTTTCCCCATATCGGCCGATTGCACTTTTATGGTAAGGTACCGGTAAGTTTTATTATCTCTGACATGAATAAATGCAAGTGGTCCGATATTATCCTGAAGCGAGAAAAAATTGAAATCCTTCACCACACCTGTAATCTTAAAGCTAAACACCTTTGGAATGGTTACCATTTTATTTAAAGCGGTTTGCCAGCCCATGGCCTTAACTGCCGCTTCATTCAATACAATTTCTCCCCTGGGGCCTTCCGAATTGCGATAATTATCAAAGAAGCTACCCTCTTTTAATTTCAATCCAAAAGTAGCGGCATAATTCTCATCCGCAGCTACCACAGGTACCAGCGTTATAGGTCCATTACCTGAAGTGCCAGGCGTTAGATCAATGGCTCCTGGTGGCTTGCGGTCAGGTACTTCAAATGACATGGAAGCGCTGCGTACTTCCGGTAATTCCATAAGGCCATTGCGAAGGGTCTCCATTCGCCGGATCCCCAGAGAATCCCATTGTTTGGGAAAAGCCGTTATTACCAGCAGCTTCTCTCTATTATATCCTAATTCCTTATTGAAGAAATAGGTAACCTGACGGGATACATTCAAAGCAGCTATAAAAATGAAACTTGCCAGCGTAAACTGAATTACCAGCAGGGACTTTCTGAGCAACATTCCGCCACGCGCTGAATCGATCTTTCCTTTGATAGAATGTAAAATATTGGAAGAACTTAATACAAAGGCCGGATAGACTCCTGCTATAATTCCTACCGCAAATGCAAGAACTATTAAAAAACCGACCTTGAAAAAGCCAAATCGCCAAATGGGATCGAGTGGAGTATTGAGCATATCACTAAAGAGTGGTCTAGCCAGTTCATAAAACCCCAGTGACAGTAATGCAGCCAGACTTACCAGAACCAGCGATTCTGCCAGATATTGAAACACCAATTGTCTTTTTGCACTGCCAAAGACCTTTCGCAACCCAATCTCCTTTAGTCGATAGGAGGATGTACCAATACTTATATTTATAAAATTGATCACAGCCATAAGCAAAATGAAAACAGCCACGAGAGAAAGTACAGAAATCATTTGTTGAATGGCAGCGTTATTCTCTTTCAGGTAATAATCTTTTATCGGAACCAGTTCTGGCTCCAGCAATCCTTTCATGGTAGCAGGAAGATTCAGGGAAAGCATTTCCGCTATTGGCCTGGCCATATCTTTTGGAGTAACCCCTGGCTGCAATTCAATCAATCCCGGTATGTAGATATTATTCCAGGACTCTGCATAGGCCTGATTCGAGAAAAATTTACTTCCTTCAAAAGGAACATATAGATTATATCCGTCTGGATTATAATAATGAGTCACGGTATTATATGGCATATCTTTCAATACTGCCGAAATAATATAATCCTGTTTGCTGGAAGTAGTATTGGTAATTGATACGGTTTTATTTAAAACATCAGGGGTGCCATATAGTTTCTTTGCCAGAGATTCAGTGATCACTGCAGATCCATTATTTAGAAAGGCATGACCCTTATCTCCTTGAAGCAATTGAAATCCATACATGGAGACGAGTGTGGTATCACAGATGGCTATATTCTCCTTGAAATGATTATCTCCTGCAGATACCACATTGGTGACTGGGTTAAACCGGTAATAATTGGCAACAAGCTGGGGGTAGCTTTTCTTTAACGCACTGGGCAGTGGTTCCACTGTTGTAATTGGCATCCCCATATCTTTCACTTTCCATTTACTTTTGATCACATATTGGCGATCGATGTTCTTTATATCTGTATTCACGCTTTCCTGCTTCAGAATATAAACGCCGATCAGCATGGCGAAGGTTATGCCGATGGAAAGACACAAAATATTAATAGCTGAAAACAGCTTATGCCTTGTAAGATGGCGCCACGCAATCAATAAATAATTTTTAATCATATATCTCCTTTTGCCTGTTTCCTGAAGGTTATTCAGTTCGCAGGCTTTTCACCGGATTGGATATTGCCGCTTTTATTGCCTGGAAGCTTAATGTTATCAACGCAATGACTATAGCACCCAACCCCGCTATTAAAAATACCTGCCATCCAATATCAATTCTGAATGCAAATGCCTGTAACCATTTATGAATTCCCCACCAGGCGAGGGGAGAAGCTATTGCAATGGCGATCATTACCATTAGCATAAAATCTTTTGTAAGCATCCCCACAATATTGGGTATTGAAGCTCCCAATACCTTACGTATCCCTATTTCCTTTATTCTCTGCTGCGCAGCAAAACTGATCAAACCCCATAAACCAAGGCAGGAGATCAGAATAGCTAAACCGGAAAATATCTTGAACAGTGCATAAAGTCTTGCTTCTGTTTTATAAATGGCATCGATCTGCTGATCCAGAAAACTGTATTCAAATATGCCGGAAGGATATGATTTTTTGAATAATTCTCCGATCTTATTTACAGCAGAAGGAATATCCGCATCAGCCCTCAACTTTAGATTAATGAGATCACAAAAGGGAGTATACTGTGTTATTAACGCAGGCTTTACTTCTTCTCTTAATGGCCCGGTATTGAAATCAGACACAACACCAATGACCTCAGCATGCCAGCCATTCATTCCAACCCAGAAACGCTTTCCCAATGCAGCTTCATTGCTATCAAATCCAAGTTCCTTCACCAGCGTTTCATTAACAACCGATTTTGCAAAACGCTGGCCTTCCGGGAGTGATTCGGAAACAAAACTGGTATCACTTGCAACAGGGAATCTGCCTGCCTTCAAATGAAAACCATACATTGGGCAATACTTTTCATCAGTACAAATGAAAGTCATGCTTTTCCGATCAGGATCATCTGGCCCAATCAAGCTCATCATGGTGCCCCAATGAACATTATCCCCACTTGGCGGGCTTGTAGATATGGAATACTGAGTGACGGCTGAGACATTACTCAACTCTGACTGAAAAAGTGCAATGGCAGCATCAGAGTTGGGAACATTCTGCGGCACCTTTACAGTGATAATATTCTCTTTTGCAAACCCGAGGTTCCTGGTACGCATGAAAGTCATTTGCCGACCAATGAGCAATACTGCAATGAGCAGGCAAATTGATATACTGAATTGTGCTACTACCAAACCCTTTCTTAGCAAAACGGATTGGGGATTTACACGCGCCGGACCGGGTTTTAATGTAGCAGCCGGTTTGAACCGGGTTATCAGCCAGGCCGGATACAGACCTGCCATCAATGCCGTAAGCAGAACGCCTATGCCCAGTGCACCAATCATGGGAAGAGACCTGAATATGTCAAAACTGATCTGCTTATCCACCATATTATTAATAGCCGGCAGAGATAGCTTCACCACCACAATACCAATTATGCTGGAAATGGTTACCAGCAATATGGCTTCCTGGAGGAACTGCCCGATCAACTGAAACTTCC
>CAMLGP010000109.1 GCA_946479535.1 uncultured Bacteroidota bacterium | reverse complement strand
GATGTTGCCATTGATGTGCCGGGTGTAGGCTTAACAATAGGTAACCAGTACTTCATACGTGTATTTACAAATAGTAATGCCGCCGCTACTGGTGTCTCTAGTACCTGGGGCTTTAATATATGCGTTACCAACCCAATAGCCCCACCACCTGCCAATGATGACTGTGCAGGAGCTATTCAACTAAACACGGCAGCCTCCTGTGGACAATTCAATATTAGTGGTACAATGTCAGGATCTACGCTTTCAGCTGGTGTTCCCGCTGGCTGCGCTGGTACAGTTACCTATGATGTATGGTATAAATTTATTGCTGTAACTACTACTCAAACAATCACGCTAGGCAGCCCTGGCGCCAACTTTACCAACCGGGGCATACAATTATTTTCTGGAACCTGTGCAGGATTGACCTCTATGGCCTGTAATGCTTCAGCCATAACCTCTGCCGCACTGGTTGTGGGAAATACCTATTACGTTCGTGTTTATTCAACTACGGCCGGAACTGCTCCGAATGATTTGGCCGGCTTTAATATTTGTGTTACTGCTACATCTGCTACCATTCCCCCGAGGTTCGGTAATAGCTATGTGAATATTACTAAAAAAACAACGGGTGGTGTGGTAGAAAATGGAGATATCCTTGAGATACGCATGACCATTAACTATACGGGTAATCAATCCTTGTTTAAAGCGAGGTATGTAGATAATATCCCGACCAATACAGTGATGTTATCAGGCACAAGCGACTCTATCCGTGTAATTACCAACGAGGGTATAACCTTCAGAAGATATACTCCCGTTCCAAACACAAATGATGATGCAGCTACTTATAATACCGCTCCGGGAGCAGGTGAGTTTAATATCAAAATGAATCTCGGATTCAGTAATGCGCCAGGGGCCGTTGCAGTCAATAACATAGCAGATGTTACCGGTGCAACAGATATTTTGAGTTCCGACAGGCCCAGAGGTGGTAACGGGTTATTGTTCGCTACTTCCTTCCGTGTGCAGGTAACGGGTACACCTGGCCAGATCATAACATTAGGCCAGGGTAAATTTATATATCGTACCTCTTCAGGTGGTCCGGATATTATATTAAACGCTACTCCTTTCCAGATCCTGATCAGCGATCCGCTTACACTTTGTACCAATTCTATTGGTCTAAACAGTGCGCAGGAATCAGGTGGTACGTTTGATCATGGTACCACAGCAAACCGCCCTAATGATCTTATAACACCGATCACAGGGTATGCATTTGTTCAACAGTCTATGGCGCAAGGTATTGGTGACGGCATGTATGGCATAGTGAAAAATTTGAGCCCCAAAAATGGTACACTCAGGACAGCCGACAGAAAACCGACCTGTCCCGGTGGTTCTCCAGCCAATCAGCTCTGTGATAACCGTATGTTCAATGGATTCTGGGATGTAGATGGTGACCATACCGGAACTGCTGATGCTATAGGTAATGTGCCGCCAACGGCAGGTACTGATGCCGGCTATATGCTGGTGGTGAACGCTGACTTTATTACAACAGAAGTATTTACGCAAAGCCTGACCGGTTTGTGTCCTGGAACTTATTATGAATTCTCGGCATGGATGAGAAATATTTGTCCTAACTGCGGTTTGGACTCATCTGGTTCCGCCAAATATAATGTGGGTGTATATCCTAACCTCACGTTTGCGCTGGATGGATTTGACCGCTACAGTACGGGTGAGATTGATGCAAATGGATGGCAGAAAAAAGGATTTGTGTTCTTAACGGGCCCTGCACAAACAACAGCAAGTTTCAGTATCCGTAACAACTCACAAGGTGGTGGTGGTAATGACTGGGCCATGGATGATATTTCAGTTGCAACCTGCTTACCTAACATGAAGTACAACCCTTCCAATAACCCAACTGTGTGCGTACAGAATGCCAGTAACCTTGCAGACACCATACGTTCATTTTTCAATAACTACGTTTATTATAAATGGCAGAGAAGCGTGGATGGTGGTGCTACTTACACGGATGTTTCATTTGTGTATGGGCCAGCTACACCAACATTCAATGCATCTCTTGGATTATGGGAATACTGGACCAACTTCATGGTACCTCCACAATGGGCCACTTTGGCCAATAACGGGGATATGTACCGTGCAGTTGCCGCTACTACTCCTGGTAACCTGGGAAGCTCCAATTGTGTTGTTACCAATGGTATCAACTTCGTAACCATGAACATTCTGAATTGTGGTACACCACTAAAAACGGATCTGCTCAGTTTCAATGGAAAATTGAATGGTGACAAGAGCGTGCTTAGCTGGACTACTTCAAAAGAGGAAGATCCACTGATGTACTTTATTGAAAGAAGTACGGATGGTGTAAACTTTACCCGTGCAGGATCAATGAACAGCCATAACGATCCTTCAAGCATTACCAACTCGTATACATTCACTGATCCGGTTGCTGTAAGCGGTAAAGTATATTACCGGCTTGAAATGGCTACACTAACCAATAACAAGAAGTATTCCCGCATTATTGACCTGTCATTGTATTCCAATAACATGTTTAAGATCGCTAGCGTGGTGAACCCATTCAACCAGGTTCTTGAATTCAGCCTTAACTCTCCTGAAAATGCAAAGATTGAAGCTGACCTGGTAGATATGTTCGGTAAGGTGGTAAAACACAAAACATTTGTGATCCATACCGGAGTGAGCCTGCTAAACTTTACTGATACCCAAACCCTGCCCACTGGTGCGTATGTACTCAGGATCCAGAATAATGACCAGGTATTTACACAAAAAGTAATGAAGAGGAATCAATAATATTAAATTATCACACACTAACCTTAAAGACCCCACGGTCCTCCGCCTATGGCGGGGGGCCGTTTTTCATTTAGCCCCTGGAGACCTCTAATTAATCATTAGCTAATGATTAATTAGCTAATTTTGCCTACAATAGTTAATAAGATAAAATATGGCAAAACCCATCATAGGAATATCCTGCGGAGATCTGAATGGCATTGGCCTGGAGCTGATCATCAAAACGTTTTCTGACCATCGTCTCCTGGAGCATTGCATCCCCGTGATCTATGCATCCAATAAAGTGATCAATTTCTATAAGAAATCCGTCACCGAATCCAATTTCAATTACCAGGCTACTAAAGAATACAGCCATCTCAATAATAAACAGGTAAATGTATTTAGCTGCTGGGAAGAGGAAGTAACAATACAACCAGGAACACTCACTGATGTGGGAGGAAAGTATGCCGTACTTTCACTACAGACTGCAGTAGCTGCTTTGAAACAAAGGCATATTCATGGACTGGTAACTGCTCCCATCCATAAAAAGAATATACAGAGTCCAGAGTTCAGTTTCCCTGGCCATACTCCCTACCTGAAAAAAATGTTTGAGGTAAATGATGTGGTGATGATGATGTGTGCAGATAATTTTCGCGTTGCACTGGTGACTGAACATATCCCGGTGAGTGAGATCGCGAAGAATATTACCAAAGAAGCTATCATCAGCAAACTGAATATTATTAATAAGAGCCTGCAGCGTGATTTTGGGATCGATAAACCCCGTATTGCCGTATTAGGGCTTAATCCGCATGCCGGCGATGAAGGATTGATAGGAAAAGAAGAAGAGACCATCATTCAACCCGCTATCCGCGAAGCCAAGAACAATAATATGCTGGTAGTAGGGCCCTATAGTGCAGATGCCTTCTTTGCCCGCCGCCAGCATCTGAAATTTGATGCAGTACTGGCCATGTATCATGATCAGGGGCTGATCCCTTTCAAGGCACTGGCCAGTGGTGAAGGTATTAATTATACAGCTGGTCTTCCCGGTGTAAGGACCTCACCAGATCATGGTGTGGCTTTTGATATTGCAGGTAAGGACAAAGCAGATCCTTCTTCCTTCCTTGCTGCCATTTTTGAATGTATTGATATCATTCAACGCAGGGAAGCTTATGATGAGAACAGAGCCAATCCAATCAAAAAGATCGATCCTGCAGTATTTGCGAGAATGGAGGACGAGGAGATCAGGGAGAATTAAAAACAGAATCCGGCACTCCTTTATTAATGCTGTAGCTTGAGTAGGTGATCTCCACTTTACCCTTTTTATTCTTTAGTTTGTCTTCTGGTGTTTTATCACCTGAGCCATCATCATAATCAAAGGTCACTCCTTTAGGTAGTTTATAGTCCTTTGTATTGAAAGAGAAGATCACTTTATCTGCCAGACCGTATTCAGCATACTTTCCATAACTAAGTTCCAGCTCATAGGTGCCATTTTCACGGGTGGTGGTCTGAGCTTTTTTGATCACCATTTTTTGTTCATCGATGTATAAGGTAGATAAAACGACATCTGAATTTTCTTCGCGGGGAAGCATCTTTATGATCCGGAGATTAGAGCCTGATTCCTTACCCACATCAATGATATCAAAATTGCTGCCGGTGGTAAACAGGCTGCCGAGATTGAGATTCACTGTTCCTTTAGGAACAAATGACATTCCCTTATCATTTTTGATCCGGAGTTTATCCGGACGCTTGAAATATACAGTAACACTGGCGATCGGGATCTTGATGAAAGTTACATTGGTCTTCATCCTTCCTTTCGCCTCATAATCGTTTACTTTCTCCAGTTTGGCCCTGATCTGCTGAATCACTACTTCAGCAGTCTGGGAAGAAGCTGAATTGGCCAGCAATAATGACAGGACCAGGATATATAATGAATATCGATACATTAACTTAATATATTTTTTCTTCTGAAATACCAGATCGCTACAGAAACGAACAGGGCTGCATATCCCAGTAGTATTAACCCACTTTTCACAATAGCCCGGAAATTTTCAATTGATCCGTCCACAGTTGAGCCTTCATTTCCTTTTACATAAAAAAATCCTTTCCATCCAAGCATATGCGTGGTAAACAGCCAGGGCTTGACTGTTTCATCATATATGGGGATCTGCATCTGGGTAAGAATAGTGAATACAATGATCACACATACGGTAGCTACGATCGGCCCAATAGAATTATCCGCAAAGGCGGATAACATGAAAGATAGGGCAGCGACCGTGATCATTCCAATTCCGGCAAAGGCAAACGCAGCAAAGTAGCGCCACAAAACATCATAATGGGAAATTACATTTGAACCGGCATCTGACCTCGCAATAAACAGGTCATTGGTGCCAAATAAAAGTACGCTGAACAGAAGTGCAAAAAGCGCTACCCATACCAGCAGGATCAGGGTATAAAAACAGGCAGCAGAAAACTTTACCAGCAGGAGTTTTGTGCGACTAACTGGCTTGGTGATCAATAATCTGAGAGTTCCCATGCTGGCTTCACCGGAAATCATATCACCGGCAATAAGAGCAACCAGTATTGGCACATGGATAAGAAGCAGATTAAGGGTAAGATAACATACAAAATAGCCATTCAATATTTCGTTGGTCTGCACTTCAAAGGTCTCTTTCATCCCGCTCATCATAATGCCAACATAATTCTCCCCATCATATTTTAATCCAATCTGGATAAGCAGAATAATAAAGGCAATAACGGCAAAAGCAATATAGGTCCGGGGCCTCCGGAATATTTTATAAACTTCTATTTGAAATAATTGCCACATGCTATTGACCGGTTAAGGAAAGGAAATAATCTTCCAGTGAATGTTTTGGCCTGAGTGATTTTACATTAATACCCATCTCCACCAGTGACCGGTTCAATTCCGGTACTCCTGATCTATCCAGTTCCAGCGTAATAATATCGTTCTCCTGCCTGACCAGGTTTTCTGCCCATGCAGACTTTTTCAATAAAGCAAAAACATTTGTGGCATTATCAGTGATCAGCTCCACCATCGTTTTGGCTGGATTGAGCAGCTCATCCTTATTTCCCTCCGCCACCTTCTTTCCCTTATTGATAATAAGTACGGAATCTGCTATCAGTTCCATTTCATTAAGTAGGTGAGAAGAAACAAAGACTGTTTTGCCAAGATCCCGGCGCAGGTGCAATATCAGTTTTCTCATATCCGCAATGCCTTGTGGATCCAGGCCATTGGTTGGTTCATCCAGTATCACCAGTTGCGGATCATGCACAAGAGCAACAGCAATACCCAGGCGCTGTTTCATTCCCTGTGAAAACGTTTTGACCTTGCTATCAGCCCTGTCTGCGAGTCCTACTCTTTCCAATTGCTGGTTGATCTGTGCAGGAGTGATCTTTATTCCACTCAGTGTGGCGAATATGCGGAGATTATCTTTTGCCGTGAGGTATTTATAGAGATCGGGTCTTTCAATCATGGCTCCGGTTTGACGGAGTATTTCCTGCCGGTGCTTTTTAAGGTCCATCCCAAAGATCTCAATACTGCCAGACCCTTGCTGGATCAGGGTAAGCAGCATACGGATTGTAGTTGATTTACCGGCCCCATTCTGCCCCAGGAAACCATAAACCTGCCCTGGAAATACGGTAAAGGAAAGGACGTCCACGGCCTTTATATCCCCGAAATGGCGAAACAGGTGCTTTACTTCGATGACAGGTGTCAACTGGTGATTTTACCTGCAAAGATAGCGGGGTTTTGTATTGTAAATGAGCGATTTAAGTAAAATTTAAAATATTTCCAGTTTAAAGCTTGCATCTCTTGGAACGAATTATTACGTTTGTTCTGCATTCGGAAAACCACATTTTCAAGGCGAAGAATTACTTGAAAAATCCGTACCGGGTATTTCCTGAGACCACTCCTCCCGAAGGATCTACAACTAGTCTTTCTGCCCCCATCTGAATGCCTCAACAAGCTTTCATCTTTATCCAATATTTCTGTGGGCCATTGAAATAATTCAAAACCCTGGAAATTGAAATCGATACTAACTAACTGCTTTATTTTTTATACGCTGAGCCTGATTGTCCCTTTCCATTCATCTGCGGCTCAGCATGAACATGCCTCTTTTGCAAGCGTTTCATCCTCCTCTTCTACCGCCGGAGATGGCCAATCTCCGGCTATTGTTCAATTTACTTATAGCAAGAATGATAAGAAGATCACTCTGAACTGGGTGGCAGACAGGAACCAGGACATGAACCTGTTTGAAATTGAGAAAAGCAGCAACGGAAAAGATTTTAAGATGGCAGCACTGGTATTTGGTACAGAGAAAATGGGCGATGAGAACTACAAATTTTTTGAGAAGGCTGTTTCTAAAAAAATCTACTACCGGATCAAGATGGTAGGCAGGGACAATTCCGTAAAATATTCAGAAGTACTTATAGCGAACAAATAATTTTTCAACCAGCGTATTAAAACATCGACGGCATGGATAAAAAACCCACATGGCGTGAAAAGGTTAAGGAGCTGAAAAAAATGGTAGACCGCCTGGTCAGACCAAAAGAAAGGCAGTATCCGCAACCTGCTCTGCAGCCAATCCGGCCTCGACAAAAATTTTGAGGGGTGATCCTAAGTAGATCTTCATTACACTTAGAGTTCCAAAAGAGAAACGGTCCTTTGTCTAAAGGACTGTTTTCGTTTATATACCTGGCGGAGTATGGTTCGTGAGACACGAACCATGGCGACTGAACAATAGCAGGCAGTATGGTTCGTGAGACACGAACCATGGCGAGTGCACCGTGGCGAGTGCACAGTGGCGAGTGTACCATGGCGAGCGCACCGTGGCGAGTGTACCGAGGCGAGTGAACCATGGCAACCGAACCATGCAGCTGAGCTAATTGCTTAGGGCTAATGACTCACGCCGTTCTCATGCGCATACCCATTACCATTCCCTTTCCCTAAATAGTCTTGCAGGCTTCTTACATATTCTTCAAAGGCAATGGTTCCCAACTGGGTTATATGGCAAATAG
>CAMLGP010000108.1 GCA_946479535.1 uncultured Bacteroidota bacterium | reverse complement strand
CAAAGATATTCGCTACACAAGATCAAAAGACAATTCAAAATTGTATGCAATTCTGCTCGGTATGGATAATGGTCAGGGAGAAGTTCTTCTGACTGCTTTATCCTCAGACAGTATTGACCTGAAAAGCCTGAAATCAGTTGAATTGATTAATGGTTCAGCCGGAAAATATCTGTCGCTGAGTTTTAAACAGAACAGGGAAGGCCTCGTGGTGAATCTGCCCCAAATATCTTTTCAGGACCTGGCATATGTACTGCGCCTAAAATTCAAGGATAAAATACCATCCTTTAAAAAATAGTTGATAATCCTGAAGGAAGGATTATCAACCTAATTTGAAATAACCTCCGGTATCTGGCCTTCTGAAAGGATACTCAAGACTTCTTTAAAACCAACTCTGTCTCATAAGGCAATCAGCTCTAACAAGCAAGTTGAGCAGTTAAGGAAGGAGGTTCTCCTCCTTCCACTTTTTATCATTTCAGTTCTCCTGTTCCGGAAGCCTGACAATGAGGAAATAAATTACAATTACCAGTGTTACAAATGAAGTTATATAGAAGGCCAGGTTGGCTCCAAAACTAAACCATATCCAGCCCGTTAATGAACTGGCAAGCATGGTGCAAATACTTTGAAAACCGGTATAGGTTCCGATTGCTGTGGCTGTATCGGCTTTGGCTGTAATATTCGTAATCCAGGCTTTTGATATCCCTTCAGTAGCGGCAGCATATAATCCATATAAAAGAAAGAGCAGGCCATACCAATACCAATTACTGGTTACTGTCATGCCTGCATATACCATTGTAAATAGTATTAGTCCGCAAATGAAGATCTTTCTTAGTCCAATCCTGTCTGCCAGTATGCCAAGTGGAAATGCTGCCAAAGCATAGATGAGATTATAAAAGATATACACTCCAATTGTCATTGCATCACTTAGTCCGGCCTGTTTCACTTTTAGTAACAGGAACACATCCGAACTGTTAAACAGTGTAAAGATCAAAAGCCCTGCAACCAGTTTGCGGTAGGTAGACGGACTTTTTTTCCAGTAGTGCAGGAACGAAAAAAAACCTACAGGTGTTTTATTCTCTTTGGGCTTTGATTTACTGTCTTTCAAAACAAAAGATAAACCTATAGTAAACAGTCCTGGTATGAAAGCGATCAGGAACAGCGTTTTATAATCCTTTGGATAAAAATACAGGTACAGGAGAGCAAGTGCAGGGCCCAACACTGCTCCAAGCGTATCCATCGATCTGTGAAAACCAAACACACGGCCCTTGGTTGCGGGAGTAGCTTCATCAGAGAGCATGGCATCCCTCGCTCCTGTGCGGATACCTTTTCCTAATCGGTCAAGGGTACGGGCAAAAAATATCCAGATCGGATATATCATTAAGGCAAGCATTGGCTTGGAAATAGCACTCAATGAATAACCCAGGCGAATGAAAGGCGCACGTTTTCCTGTATGATCCGATAATTTTCCAAAGAATCCTTTACTAAAGCCCGCAGTAGCTTCCGCTATCCCTTCCAATACCCCGATAAGTACAACAGAAAAGCCGATACTCTTTAAGTAGATCGGCATAACCGGATAAAGCATTTCACTGCCTATATCAGTCATGAGGCTAATGATAGATAGCACCCATATGGTCCGGGTCAGGTATTTCATCAATCTAAGATAAAAGATAATTAATTTAGTACTAACGTATATTGAAGAATCATTAACTGATCTCCTGTAAAGTAATCCCCCCGAAACACTTACAATTATGAAATACGATGAACTAAGCCTGAAAGACAATATTGAATTAAATCGATTTGAGCTGGATGTGCAAGACAATACGGCTTTTCTTGAATACAAACGCTCTGGAGACTGGCTATTTCTCATTCATACTGAGGTGCCTGAAGCAATGGAAGGAAAAGGTGTAGGTAGCGCCATTATTCAGAAGGCCTTACAGTACGCAAAAGACAACAATTACAAAATTGTTCCCATTTGCCCCTTTGTACAGAGTTTTCTGAAAAGGCATCCTGAATGGAATGATATAGTGGTTCCTAATGCAGAAAGATTTACCGATAAAAAGTAAATGAAATGATTGAAATAGTTATAGAAGCCCGCAATGCTGCCATTAGTGAATCAATGAAAGTCAAACGGATTCTTCCTTTCCGTCTGCGGCGTATGGTAGGACCGTTTATATTTATGGACCATGCCGGACCTGTTGCAAACCTGCCACCTAACCCATCATCACTGGATGTATTACCCCATCCCCATATCGGACTTTCAACGGTCAGTTATCTTTTTGGCGGACAGGTAACACACCGCGATAGCCTGGGTGTTGAGCAGGTCATTCTACCGGGTGAAGTAAACTGGATGACGGCAGGCAGCGGGATTTCCCATTCCGAAAGATTTGAAGATCCTTCAGCACTTGCTGGCGGACTTGAAATGATTCAAACATGGGTAGCACTTCCGGAAAAAGATGAAGAAGCAGCTCCGGCATTTAATAATTATAAACCGGAAGAACTTCCAATCTATACAGACAAAGGTGTTTGGATGCGATTGATCGCTGGAGATGCCTATGGCTTGCGAAATGATGTGAAGGTAAAATCGCCTTTATTTTATCTGCATGTGAACCTTGATCAGGGTGCAAGATTTGGGCTGCCGGGTGAACATTTGGAAAGAGGATTTTATATTGTAAAAGGAAGTGTTGAAATATCGGGAACTTCTTATCATGAAGGACAAATGGTAGTTTTTACGTCCAATGCCGATCCGCTGATCCTGGCAAAAGAGCATACAACACTGATGATGCTGGGCGGAGAACCTTTAGGCGAACGATTCATCTGGTGGAATTTTGTTTCCAGTCGCAAGGAACGTATTGAACAGGCAAAAGAAGACTGGAAGCAGGGAAGGATCATCTTACCTCCAAATGATAACCATGAATTTATTCCATTGCCTGATGATAAGTCAAGGCCCGCAGGAGGTGCACCCAAACCGGAACCACTATCATAAGTACCAGGATCCAGAATCCTGCACAGTTTTCTGAATTTTCTGGCGAGGGACATTATAAAATTAGGATGATGAGATCATCTTCAGGATTTCAGAGAAATTGCTACAACCCATTAGAAAGATTAAAGAGGCTCATTGTTACATCGGTTTCAACATCCAGGTAGCCTGGATTTTGGGAGGAGGCTCTTTCCTGTTCCGCACTTCTTCGGGCAAGACCTTAAGCAAGTGAGGCATAACGCTAAGCTTTCCATAATCAGGAACAGCTTCCTTTACAAGCTCAAATCCTTCTGATTTAAAAAAAGCCTCAGCTGCTTCATAATTTTCGAATTTATTTTCTTCGATATTATGCTTTTCAAAAAATTCAGTTTCGCTTTTACTCTGCGGAAGGTTTGCCCGCATTTCTGAACTACGTTTTACATAAATATCAGCTGTGATCCAACATCCGCCTCTTTTGCTTAGTGTATTACGTAAAATTTTACACAGGCGCTTTTTCTCCTCTAAACCCAGGTACATTAACAGGCCTTCATTTACAATAGTTAAGGGCCCGTCTTCAAACCGGGAGACCACGGCATTAAAATCAGCGTCATTCAGGGCATTCAGCGGTAATAGCTCAAAATTGCCTTTTAGGTCCTCCCTCAGCCTGAGTTTGTTGATCAGATCCTGTTTTATGGCAACTACTTCTGGCAGATCGGTATCAATATAATGTATTGCTTTATCCTTCACACAAAGATCCAGTCCCCGAAAAGAGAAACCGGAGGATAGTTCCAGCATATTCCTCGCATCCGTTTGTTTCAGTAGCTGGTCAATTGTCCAGTACCGGTTCTCAAAATGCATGACACGTATCCAGAACCAGAAATCTTTTTCGTCAAAACTAAGATCAAAAACTTCTGGTCCCTGAAGCAGGGCCGCTGTCTCTTTTGCGTAAGGAATATTGGTATATCCTTTCATTAAGAGAAGGGATTTTGCCGATGGGCTGATGCTGGTATAGTCTTTTTGTTCTTCTGGCATATTGTTTATCTCCTGAACCTGACTCAAAATTATTTGAAATCCGGCAAAAATGCAGCCAGCCTTTTATCTCCAATTTTTGGACAGCGGCTCGTGTCAAGCCAGGTTCAATAGCTATATTGCAGGAATGAGAACAGGATTGCGGAGTGAACCAAACATTTAACCAGGTAAAATTTCCAGGTGGGGATTACGGATACGCCACGGAATCCTATCAGCAGGTAAGAGAGTGGGAATCCTGAACTGTGCTCCGTCAGGATGCTCGGGATTTACGATAAGTTCCTGCCGTTGGGGATGGATAATTACATCCAGTTCCTCCAGCGGAATGGCTCCCAATAATGCATCGCTAGCACCAGGCAGCACATATGCGTTACAGGTAGCTCTTCGATTGGCAAATCTAACCTCTATTGGACCAACTACCGGCAACTTAATCCAACTGCCATCTGCCAACTGGGTAGATCTGTTTTCTACCACAGGCAATCCTAATATTGACTGAATGTTTTCATTAATAGTCAGCATATAGGCACCGGTATCCACCAGCAAATTAATATGCATTCGCCTTATCTCGTCCTGGTCCAATTCGCAACGCCTTGCACCATCAAGGTCACTCCAGTTTATTAACTCTATATCCGCGTATATCATTCCCATAACAATAAATTTCCTGTAAAAGTATAAGTTCAAATGTCTGTTAAAGTCGACAATCCTATGAGTTTTCCAATATAAGCGTTTACAAAAATGGTAAGCGGATCGCAGATTTAAGTATCTTAGATGTAGAAGTATTAATAATTAAGATTATGACTAAAATATCTGTTTTCTTTTTCGCTCTTTTCTTTTGTATGGCCAGCATCGCAGATGCCCAGGCTCCTTCAAACCCCTCAAACCACCAGGCAAAGAAATGGTTCAAAAAAGGGGAGTGGCTCGGTGGTCTTCAACTTAAACCAAGCAAGACCGTCAATTACATGGAACTCTACAAGCAATATCATACAAATAAGAGCTACTGGGATAAGGCTTTTGAATTTTTAAAAACACAGGACCTGCAAAACCTGAAAGTTGGCCGCCAGAATATTGATGGTGACAATGTTTACGCCACCATTCAGGATAATCCTCCAAAAGACTATGATAGTACGCAATGGGAATCCCATCGTAAGTATATAGACCTCCAGTACGTAATCAGGGGCAAAGAAAAGATTGGAAGGATATCTCCGTCAAAACTTACAGTAACGCGGCCTTATGCTGAGGCAAGAGATCTTGCAAATTATTCAGGGGACGGCCCTCTTTATGAAGCAGTGCCAGGAACCTTTTTCCTGTTCTTTCCATCCGATGCACATCGCCCAAATGTCATGAGCGGTGATAAAACCCCGGACAAGAAAATTGTAATCAAGATCAGGTATACTGAATAAATTCTCTTTAGAAATTTAGGAAGAGACTTTGCATTTATATTCTAAGCAATAAGAAACGAGCGATACTTCCAATTAGCATATTCAGGCCTGTATTTATATTCTTTTGGAACAACCTTAAATACTCAAGGTCTGAAAGAGATATTCGCGGGAAGATCTCTAAGGTTTAATTATCTGACCTGTATTTGGCCCAAATACGCTTTTTCTAAATCCATATTCCAACTGATTCATGGTTGTAGGGATTTCTCCGGGAAAATAGGGGAAATATTGAGGTGAATTTTCAATAACCGTAGGACTCACTGCATTAATACGAATCCCTTTTTCCAACTCAATGGCCGCAGCCTTTACAAAACCTTCTACAGCTGCATTTGCTGCGGATGCATTGGCAAAATTCTTTTGGGGCTCATCTGTCACTGCACCTGTAATTAAAGTAAAAGAACCTTTAGGGCTAATATAATGCTGGCCAATCAACACTAAGTTGATCTGCCCCATCATCTTTCCATTGACACCGTTCCGGAACTCTTTATCAGTTAAACTCTTCCAGGGGCCAACATAGGTAGGGCCTGCCGTACAAATCAGCGCATCGAAAGGGCCTATTGATTTGTACATATTCTCTATAGAGTCTGGAGAGGTTATATCAACCCGAACCTCCGGACTATTACGATCAGCCCGCACAATTTCATGTTCTTTTTGGAACGCGTTAGACAAAAATCTTCCCATGGTGCCTGAAGCACCCACAATTACAATTTTCATTTTTCTATTTTTTAAGTTTGATTAGTTAAAACTCTTCTTCAATAAGGTCTTTGTTTACCATTATTCCTGTAGTTGTGCCCATTGAAACAGCATTGGCCACTGTTCTAATCCTGGAGCTGTTGTCTCCGCAGGCATAAAGTCCGGGAATTGTTGTCTGTTGCGCCGGATCTATTTTGATATAGCCTTCAGGGGTAAATTCACATCCTATAAATTTTGGAATAGCAGAAT
The DNA here is from genome assembly GCA_946479535.1 of uncultured Bacteroidota bacterium. The sequence continues at coordinate 1,449 of CAMLGP010000108.1, read as the reverse complement.
GCTGTATAAATGGAAGTCGCGCATACAGGGCTTTTACAGACGCCTTTTTGCCGTCCTCGAAAACAATATTCTCAATATAGCCTTTCTGATGTTCCAGTGAATTAATCGCAGTTTCGACAACATTGATATTATGAAGTTTGAGTTTATTGATCTGAACTTCAGTCAATGTGGATTGATCATTAGTGTATACTGTCAGATCGCCTGACCAGTTTGAGAGGAGGGAGGCCATTTCAAAAGCGGTTTCCCCATTTGCCAGTATACCAGTCTTTTGATATCGAACTTCGTAGCCATGACAATACGGGCAATGCAACACACTTATTCCCCAGGATTCGGCAAATCCGGGAATACCAGGCATGATATCCTGTATCCCGGTAGCAAGAACAATTCTCTTTGCCCTAATCTTCTTGCCAGACAAAACTCCTATTTCAAAGCCTTCTTCATTCTTTACGGCATCAGTTGCAAAGTCATTGAGGAAATCAACTGTATCATATTGTTTCACCTGTTGATGGGCAAGGGTGGCAATTTCTTTTGGAGGTTTGCCATCATTCGTCAGGAAATTATGGGAATGTGGGGTTTGGGCATTGCAGGGGTTGCCGCTGTCAATAATCAGCACTTTTCTAAGTGCACGACCCAACGCCATTCCTGCTGCTAATCCGGCATAACTGCCACCAATAATTATAACATCGTATTGTGGATGCTTTTTCATTCTGTTGTGATTTGAATGAAGTAATAAGATTTACAAATGTAGGTAGACCGGGGCTGGATGAAGTAGGACAATTACGAAGAAGAATGGGATTTATTTAAAATTCTTTCGAAAAGCATCCGGAGTATGTTTTGTGTGTTTTTTGAAGAACCGGATAAAATAGGAAACATCTTCGTACCCCAGATGGCCGGCAATATCTTTTACCTGGCTGTCTGTTGCCAGCAAATGTCTCTTTGCTTCAAGTATAATTTGCTCATTAATGAGGTCAGATACTGTTTTCCCCACAGATGATTTTGTAATTGCATTTAGCTGGTAGGAAGAAAGATTAAGTTGGTTTGCATATTGGGAAAGTTTTTTCATAGATCCAATATTTGCTTCAAGCAAATGCACAAGTTTTTCAAACCGGTCCTGAGCGTAATCAGTGATGCTTCTGGTGATAATATTTGAATGCTGGCTTTGGCGCCCGTATTCAATAAAGAATAGGTCCAGATGGGAGATTATAGCTTCTACAAAACCTTCCTGCCTTGTAGTAAACTCACGGAGTATATTTTTTAATGAAGTATTTAATTTAATGAAACCCTCAGCGCTTAGCTGGCAATAGTTTTTTGTTATGGCTTTTTCCCATCTATGAACTGCTCCAGGGTTTTTGGGTTTATAAAATCCAGGATCAAACTCCATCAGAAAACCTGAACTGCCAGCCTCTAAATTAAGTTGGTGTACCTGGCCGGGACGAAGTATAAAGAATG
>CAMLGP010000107.1 GCA_946479535.1 uncultured Bacteroidota bacterium | reverse complement strand
GTAGTCAGATTCAAATTGGGCATGCTGAAAGAGCTTTATGAGGTAATGGGTTCAGCCTGCTTTGAATCAGAAGATTATGCGCAGTTTTTTGACCAGAACACTCACTGGCTTGAGCCTTATGCTGCTTTTTGCTACCTGCGTGATAAGTATGGAAGCTCTCATTACGAAGAATGGAAAACCCATAGCAGTTTTGATCCGGCTGATCTCGCAAAACTGGTAGCAGCAAAATCTTCAGCATTTAAAGAGATTGCGTTTTATTATTTTGTTCAATACCATCTCCATGCCCAGCTAAAGGACGCAGCCGATTATGCCCATAAAAAGGGCATCATTCTGAAAGGAGATATTCCTATTGGCATTTACCGCCATGGTTGTGATGCCTGGGTAAAACCGGGATTATATAAAATGAATGAACAGGCTGGCGCTCCTCCTGATGATTTCACGCCTATTGGTCAGAACTGGGGCTTTCCCACGTACAACTGGAAACGGATGCAGGAAGATGGCTTTAGCTGGTGGAAACAGCGCTTTGAACAGATGAGCTACTATTTTGATGCATTCCGGATTGATCATATTCTCGGTTTCTTCCGCATATGGAGCGTTCCCTCTCATGCCATCCAGGGGTTGATGGGACATTTTGTGCCCAGTATCCCTGTTCATTATGTAGAATTTGGAGAGAACGGGATATGGTTTGATGAACAGCGCTATTGCAAGCCATTTATCAATGATGATATATTGTACCAGGTCTTTGGTGCACATGCTGATAAAGTGAAATCAGAATTCCTTGTACCCAATCGCACCTCCGGATATAATGGATATGATCTCAGGCCTGCTTTTGATACACAGAAGAAAGTTGCCAAACATTTTGATGCGCTGGAAGAAAATGATGAGAATACAGTTCTGAGACTGGGATTATATGAATTGATCGCAAACGTTATTTTCTTTAAGGTTGAAGGATCAAAAGGCCTGGAATTCCATTTCCGTATTGCAATGGATACAACTCATTCCTTCAGGTACCTTATTCCTCATGTTCAGGAAAAATTAAAGGCGCTTTACATCAACTATTTTTATCGCCGTCAGGATGAATACTGGAAAAAGGAAGCCATGCAGAAATTGCCGGCCCTCAAGGAAGCAACCAATATGCTTATTTGCGGGGAGGACCTGGGCATGGTTCCACATTGTGTTCCTGAAGTAATGACCCAATTGGGCATATTGAGCCTGGAGATCCAGCGTATGCCAAAAGATCCAATAAAAGAATTCTTTCATCCAAATGATGCACCCTATTTGTCAGTGATCACGCCATCCACGCATGATATGAGCACAGTGAGAGGATGGTGGGAAGAGAATCGTGAACGCACACAGCATTTCTATAATAATATTCTGGGCCAATGGGGTGATGCTCCTTATTTCTGTGAAGCCTGGGTGAACAGGGCTGTTATTTTACAACATCTCTATTCTCCTGCTATGTGGAGCATTTTCCAGATCCAGGATATTCTGGGAATGAGTGATACACTAAGACGCGAAAACCCGCATGAAGAACGGATCAATGATCCTGCAAATCCCCGCAATTACTGGCGTTATCGCATGCATATCTCACTGGAAGAACTGATCAAAGAAGAAGAATTCAATAGCGAGTTTAAAGATTATGTTCAAAACAGCGGGCGGTAGAAATAAGCTATTAGCTGTTAGCTATTAGCTAAAGCATCCAGTTATTATCTTTGCATCCATTAATGGATAAATTTTGCCTTAAGAAGTAATAGCTAAAGGCTAAATAGCTAATAGCTTTCACCTTCTGATTAAGAAATCTCATGAATTGCAAATACTTTCCCTTTAACCTGCGGTTCCGTCATCCGTTCACAATTTCCAAAGGAACCAAAACTCATCAGCCAACCCTGATTGTAGAACTGGAAGCATTGGGCAAAAAAGGATATGGTGAGGCTCCAGCCATTACTTATTATAATATCACGGTGGAAAAAATGATGGAAGACCTTGAGCGGAAGAAAACATTTATTGAAAAATTTGCATTCACTGAACCTGATCGTTACTGGCATTACCTTCACCATTTACTTCCCAGCAATCCCTTCCTGGTCTGCGCATTGGATATGGCCGCATGGGACCTGTATGGTAAAATCAAAGGACTGCCCCTGCATGAATTATGGAAAGGGGATGTTTCCAAAAATCCTCTGACAGATTATACCATTGGTATTGATACAACAGAAAAGATGGTAGCCAAGCTTAAAGAGAAGCCCTGGCCAATTTATAAGATCAAGGTGGGAACAGTGGATGATGTTGCCAACGTGCGCGCACTTCGTGAAAATACAGATGCCATACTACGTGTGGATGCCAACGCAGGCTGGGACCTGGATACAGCACTTGCCATTATTCCGCAATTGAAAGAATTGGGAGTTGAGTTTATAGAACAGCCGCTTGCCAAAGACAACTGGGAGGGGATGAAAGAGCTATATAAAAGCTCACCACTTCCCCTTTTTGCCGATGAAGCCTGTGTTTTTGAACAGGATGTGGAGAAGTGCTTTTCCCATTTCCATGGAATCAATATCAAGCTTACCAAGTGCAGTGGCATCACACCTGCACTCAGGATGATCAAAAAGGCCAGGGAACTGGATATGCAGGTAATGGTTGGGTGCATGAATGAATCAACGGTAGGTTCTGCAGCCATCGCCCATCTGCTTCCCCTTATTGATCATGCAGATATGGATGGTCCGCTTTTGCTGGACGAGGATGTTGCCTCAGGAATTACCTATGATTATGGAAAGGTTTCCTATTCAGGAAAACCGGGTCTGGGGATAGAATTCAGCGGCCAGGGCACTGGCTATTAGCTTTTGGCCTATTTATCCTTCCCGGCCTTAATTTTGCAGGGTGTTGTTGAACCCTCAAAAAAATACTATGATCCGTTTGTCTGTATTGTGTTTATTGCTCTTTGCTGTTTCAGCATCAGCACAACGAATTCATGTTGGAGTATTCGGAGGCCTTGCTGCCTATAATGGCGAACTGGCAGATAAACCATTTCCCAAAAAAGTAACTAATGGCGCAATTGGAATTACTGCCAGTTATGAACTGACTGAAAAGATATTGGTGCGTGCTGGTTATACCTATGCAATTATTGGAGGAGCTGACCGGTATAGTGATAAGTCACAAAGCATTTCCCGCAATCTTGCATTTGAAACTAAATTATCCGAGTTCAGTTTGGTTGGAGAGTACAATATCTTCAGTTTGTATGAAAAGAGGTTTACGCCTTATCTGATGGCGGGAGTTGCTCTTTTCCATTTCAACCCTTATGCGTTTAATGGAACCACACAGAAGATATTTCTCAAACCTTTGAGTACGGAAGGGCAGGGAGTTCCCGGATATGCTGATCGCAAGCCTTACAGTCTAATCCAGCCCGCATTTCCAATTGGTGGTGGTTTCAAATTCGCCATTAATGACAGGTTTACTGCAGCTGTGGAAGCAGGTGTAAGATTAACGCTCACTGATTACCTGGATGATGTCAGCAAATCCTATATAGATCCTAATGATCTGGCGGCAGCACGTGGACAATTGGCCGTTGATATGAGTTACAGGGGTGATGAACTGCCGGGCGGTGATCCCACTTATCCAGCCAAAGGGTTACAGCGTGGCGGAGATAACATAAAAGATTTTTATTACTTCACAGGTCTGCGGCTAACCTATCGACTTGGTGATGCAGGAGGTGTATTCAGAGGTGGTTCAAATAGCTATCGCAAAAGCAGAATGGGCTGTCCGGCTAATATTTATTAAAGTAAAGAGTCAAAAGAAAAAATCAAAAGTTGAAAGTAGTCTACGCTGTCTCGTCTGTGTTTTCTGTAAGATTTTTTACTTTTTACTTTCTAATTTTGCCTTTTAAATATGGCATATAAGAATCAGCAGCAGTTCATTGATGCACTGGAAAAAGCAGGAGAGTTATTGCGTATCAAAGCTTTTGTAGATCCCAAACTGGAAATGGCGGAGATCACTGACCGTATCAGCAAGCAGCCCGGTGGCGGAAAGGCGCTTTTATTTGAGAACACAGGTTACGAATTTCCTGTTTTAATGAACGCCTATGGAAGTGAAAGGCGTATGTGCATGGCACTCGGTGTAAACCAGCTGGATGATGTGGCCAGGGACATTGAGCAATTATTCAAATTATTATCTTCCCCCAAAGAAAGTATTCTCGATAAATTAAAACTGTTACCCAAACTGGGACAGTTTGCATCCTGGATGCCTAAAGTAAAAAGCGGGAAAGGAGAATGCCAGGAAGTGATCATGACCGATCCGGATATTACAAAGCTTCCTGTAATTACCTGCTGGCCCAGGGATGGAGGGCCTTTTGTTACACTTCCCATTATTCATACCAAAGATCCAGTTACCAATTCCAGGAACGTAGGCATGTACCGTATGCAGGTGTTTGGAAAAACCCTCACGGGAATGCACTGGCATAAACATAAAGTATCTGCCAAACATTTTGCAGAGTATAAAAAGCTGAATAAACGGATGCCTGTTGCTGTGGCATTGGGAGGTGATCCGGTATATGCCTATTCGGCTACGGCGCCATTACCCGAGAATGTGGATGAATACATGCTGGCTGGTTTCCTTCGAAAAAAGAAAGTGGAACTGGTGAAATGTATTACACAGCCTGGCATTGAAGTACCAGCCGATGCAGATTTCATCATTGAAGGATATGTTGATCCAGCTGATGAGCCCATCTGGGAGGGGCCATTTGGTGATCATACCGGATATTATTCCCTGCCAGACTGGTATCCCCGATTTCATATTACCTGCATTACGCATAAAAAGAAACCGGTTTATCCCGCCACCATTGTTGGCATTCCACCGCAGGAAGATGCCTGGCTGGGCAAAGCCACTGAACGGATATTTCTGGCGCCCATCAAAATGACGATGGTACCAGAAATAGTTGACATGGATATGCCAGTTGAAGGAGTATTTCACAACCTGGTGATCACAAAGATCAGAAAGGAATATGCCGGACAGGGACAAAAAGTAATGAATGCCATGTGGGGGGCCGGTCAGATGATGTTCAACAAGATACTTGTGCTTACTGATGAGGGCGTAAAGATCCAGGATTACCTGGCGCTTTCACAATATGTATTTAAAAACCTGAACCCCGCCACCGATATTTATTTTTCTACCGGTCCAATGGATGTACTGGATCATAGCTGTAGCAAATTGGGATTTGGAGGTAAAATGTGTATTGATGGAACCGAAAAAACAGAAGAAGAGCTGGATGATAATTATGACCACCCTCAGGGCTTTCCGTTCATCAATGAATCTTCAATTAAAGAACTTTTTCCAGAGATCCATTTTGTTAATTCCCGTCTGCTAAAGAACAATATTTCCTGCCTGGTTGTTTCGGTTGAAAAAAACCGGAAAGGACATATAAGAGAATTGCACGACAAACTTTCTGAAAAACTGGAAGGGATCAAAATGATCCTTTACGTGGAACATACCGTGGATGCCAATGATCTGCCAATCGCCTTATGGCGTTTTTGCAACAACCTGGATCCCAAAAGGGATCATTTGCTCCATAAGAGGACTTCAACTCATTCACCCGGTAAATACGCCGCCTGCATGGGATTTGATGGCACCCGGAAAACAAAACAGCTGGATGATTTCCAGCGGGACTGGCCAAATATTATCATTGCTGATGATGCAACCATCAGGGCTGTGGATGCCAAATGGTCACTATTGGAAATTGGTGCTTTTATTCCTTCACCCTCACTGAAGTTCAATTCCCAGATGTATGGGGAAGAGGCAGTGGTGGCAGGTTAACACTTTCAGCCAGTCATCCCAGTAATTTTTTCGAAAGCTGCCAAGGGTGTAATTTGCCTAAAATATTCACCATGAAGTACTGGACCCTGGGAGTAATGGCTATTTGCATTTCAATAGTATCCTGCGCTCAAAAACAGAAAACAAAAACAGCTAATGCAAAACAACCTGCAGCTGATTCACCCATCAATGCTGCATCCAATAATAATACCCTGCTATGGAAGATCAGTGGCAACGGTTTGGAAAAGCCTTCTTACCTGTTTGGCACCATTCACCTTTTATGCGCAGATGATGCTGTGCTCAGTGATAATATGAAAAAAGCGATTGTTGGTGCTGATGAAGTTTACTTTGAAGTAGACATGGATAACCTGCTGGATATGTTTGGCGCCTTTACCAAAATGAAAATGAAAGGAGATACATCGCTGCATGATCTTTTGACTGAAGAGGAATATACACGAGTGAAAAATTATTTTGAAGAAAAAGGGAGCAATATGATCCCTTTCAGCATGCTTGAAAAATATAAACCTATACTGGCTGCTTCCCTTTTGGAAAGTGGATCCCTTCCCTGCGATAATACCGCTGTAATGGAACAGGTGATCATGCAGCATGCAAAGGAAAATGATAAGAAGATAAAAGGTCTGGAGACAATGGCATTTCAGGCGGGCATACTTGACAGTATTCCTTACAAATTACAGGCTCAGCAATTACTGGAATACATTGATGAAGCAGGTAAGAATAAAGATGGGAAAGACAATGAAATGGCAGAAATGTGGAAAGCCTATAATGACCAGGACCTGAAAAAATTGGAAGACCTTACCATCAAGGGAGATATTGGCCTCAATAATTATACTGACCTTTTATTATATCGCAGGAACAGCAATTGGGTAACAAAGCTTAAAACACTTCTTCCGGGGAAATCATTGGTTGTAGCAGTGGGTGCGGGGCACTTGCCGGGAGAAAAGGGAGTGATCAGTTTATTGCGAAAAGCTGGTTATACACTTACGCCGGTAGATAATAAAAGAGAGACTACCCGTGAGATATGAGCATGTTGAAATGTTGAAATTGGGAAATGTCGAAATTTTAATTTCCCAATTTCAACATTTCAACATGCTTTATCAGAACTTCTCCAAACCAGAGAAAAAGAAACTACCTTCTATTTCAGCATTCTCATCACTATCACTTCCATGAATGGCATTTTCGCCAACAGAAGCTGCATATAATTTACGGATCGTACCTGCGGCCGCCTGGGCAGGGTTGGTTGCGCCGATCAACTCACGGAATTTGGCCACTGCGTTATCCTTTTCCAGGATGGCTGCAATGATAACGCCACTGCTCATGAATTCCACCAGTTCCCCATAAAAAGGACGCTCCTTGTGAACAGCATAGAATTCGCCTGCTTTTTCGGCAGACAGTTTTGTCATTTTCAGGGCTACGATACGAAATCCTTCCTTACTGATGCGGTCCAGGATCGCACCGGCATGTCCGTTTTTCATGGCATCCGGCTTGATCATCGTGAATGTTCGATTAGTCATTAGAGTGTTTGCTTTTGGGGCGCAAAGCTAAGACATTTAGAATTTTCGAAATTGGGAAATTTCGAAATTGCCCATTAGGATGGCCCCAGACTTCGATCCCCTTAAACCCCTTATCTTCGCAGCCGTTTCATGAAACCCATACAAGATATATTCCCGCAATTGGCACAGCCGAAAAGAGTGGTTATCACTACCCATCAGAAGCCGGACGCTGATGCCATGGGATCCTCGCTCGCTTTGTCGAACTTTTTAAAGCAATTAGGCCATTCTGTAACCGTTATTTCCCCCACCAACTGGGCCAGGTGGCTGGATTGGATGCCCGGTTGCAGGGAGGTACTGGAATATGAACCTAACCGGGCCAAGGCAGACGGTATTTTTGATGAGGCAGACTGGATATTTTGCCTGGATTTCAATATTTTCCATCGTACCAAAACCTTAACCAATAAATTAAAGTCCCTTAGCTGCGTCAAGATCCTGATTGACCATCAC
>CAMLGP010000106.1 GCA_946479535.1 uncultured Bacteroidota bacterium | reverse complement strand
GGGCTGCACGGTTAGGCCTGACCGAAGAAGCATGGTGGTTGACTTCATTGAAACTGCAAAACAGCGAACGTCGTTTCCCGGCGTTCTGGGGTCCGGGATTTGACTGGGTGCCTGATCATAACTGGGGAGGTAGTGGAATGATCGGTTTACAGGAAATGCTGATGCAGGTGGATGATAAAAAGATCTTACTCTTTCCGGCATGGGACAGGAACAGGGATGTGCATTTCAAACTGAATGCACCTTATAATACAACTGTTGAAGCTGAATTAAAAAATGGTAAATTGATCAACCTTACTATTTTACCAGAAGCAAGGAAAAAGGATGTTCAGGTTTTATTATAAGAATGATCATTACCAGTTGTCCGTTCTGAACTGGAAACAGGAAATCCTTCAGAGCTGTAGAGATCACCCACTACCCAATTCTTAAATGCGTAACGAACTGCAACTGGTGTGGCAACATCAGGTGAAGAAAGAGTACAGCGCCTCCTGAAATAACAGCTTTGGCTGGCCTGCAGAATTTATTTGCAGAGCCAGACTTCCCCGAAAAGTACATCATGCAACACAATGGGGTTGCCACCCGTCACCTTTATTTCAAAAGGCCCACCGGCGGCTGGAATGCTGATCTTAGTTTTCCATTTACCATTGGCATCCACCGTGGCTGAATAGCGTCTGTTGTTCCCGCCGGTGCTGACCGAAACAGTACTGCCCGGTTTGGCTGTACCCCAGAAGCCAACTTCTGTCTGTTGCTGCAGGACCATGTGATCTGCAAAAAAGGGAGGGAGGGTTACCTGGGCAATTGTTATAACTGATGCAGGAAGCAGAAAACAGGTAATAAATAGGGTCAGCAGGCGTTAGGCCATAATACGTTTATTTATCCTTTAAATGTTAAAATAAAGTCCGAAGTTAGGAGTACGAATGAGCAATATGAAAGAAAGTAAGGAGGGATCCCATAAGAATATCTGGTATGGGGTAGGAAGGCAAAGGATAGAAATCCCGAGGACCATCTTAAAAACCAGAGTGCAGGGCAATCTCCTGCTCAGGCATCTTCATATCTGCACTATCGGCTATTATCCAAAAGCAAAGGATCACTATACCTACCGTAAAAAGGGATTGCCCGAGAATTTTCTATTTTATTGCGTGGACGGGCATGGCTGGTACCAGATAGCAGACCAGCGTTATGAGGTAAATCCCAATGAATTTTTCATACTTCCCCAGAATGTGGAACATGCTTATGGCAGCCATGCTGGTGATCCTTGGAGCATATACTGGATCCATTTCGGAGGTGATTCATTAAAAGAGTTTAACCAGATCAAGGCTGTTCAAAAACACTTTAAGCCATTTTATATTAAAGACAGCGGGGATATACTACCAATATTTACCAAGATATATAAAACACTGGAACTGGGTTATAGTATCGATAACCTGTTGTTTGCAAACCTGTGCCTTTCTCATTTCCTGACGCTGTTTGTATACAACTCACGCCATTATGTGATACCGGCACAGAATGATAAAACGGATTGCGTGGACAATGCCATCCTGTATATGCAGGAACATATCAATGAGAATATATCGCTGAATGAATTAAGTAGTCAGTATAATTATTCAGTATCGCGGTTCTCTAATTTATTTAAACAGAAGACGGGGTATGCACCGATCGATTATTTTGTGCAGATGAAAATGCAAAAAGCCTGTCAGCAACTTGATTTCACTAATAGGTCTATTAAAGATATTGCCTTCAGTATGGGATTTGATGATCCTTATTATTTCTCCAAGCGCTTTAGCACTATGATCGGCATGTCTCCAAAGAAGTATCGCTCGCTGAATAAAGATTAAATATTTGCATTACGCTGATCACGGGCTTTTATTGGATTAGCCAGTGTGGTTGGTCCCTAAAAAGCTATACACAGTAACCAGGCAATTAAAAACTTACATTGACTGATTTACCTGAATAACTTATTTTTTTGGTCTCCCCTGAAGGAATGAGCTGAATATTAAACTCATGTTTTACTGGAAAAGACTGATAGGTTTTGGATGGATCAGGCTGGATAGATAATTTTTTAGTTTTATTGTTCCAGATGAAATTGGTCAGTGTTGCTTTTCCTTTCAGATAATCCTGACTGCTGCCATCATCTTCATAAAGCGTATACTTTCCATCAGAACCGGTGTATATTTTTATTGCCATCGGCTCATTTACAACTTCATTGGTGTATTGACGGATGGGATCAACAGGAATAATGGCGCCGGCACGTGCATAGATGGGCATTGTTGCCAGATCAACTGGTCTTGTAATTTCCCTGCCACCTTCCAGTTTGGTATTGGTCCACCAGTCATACCAATCCCCGTTAGGCAAGGTCAAAGATTTGGTTTGCGCACCTTTGGAAAAAACAGGTGCAATTAAAAGATCACGGCCCCAGAGATATTGGTGAGCATCTGACACTGCTTCATCAGGATAATGCAGCCATAATGCACGCATGAGTGGCATGCCTGTGGTTCTTGCTTCCCAGGCCAAAGTGTAATTATAAGAGAGTAATTGATAACGCAGCTCATCATATTTCCTGACAATCGGTTCAATAGCAGGGTTATTTAGTTCAGACATGAGTGGAACAACTCTGTCTTCACTGGGTCCCATATAACTTAATCCCCAACCCCAGGGTAATCTTGTTCTCCAGGTTCGGCCATGAGAGCGGAATGATCCACAGAATGCCGCAAACTGGTACCAGCGTGTATAAAGTTCACCGGTAAGTTCTTCATTAGAAAAAAAACCACCTATATCAGAACCCCAGTAGGGTCCAATACTCAATGAATAATTCAATGCAACCGCTAATTGTGCTTCCAGTGTTTTCCAGGAAGATTCTGTATCACCGGACCAAACCCATCCGCCCCATTGTGCGATGCCCGGATAGCCATTGCGTTGCAAACTCCAGGGCCTAAGGTTTGGATAAGTTGAAAGCTGTCCCTGATAATATAACTGGTGTCGCTTGATACGTTCAAATAAATTAAACCAGTCGCCCTCATCTGGCCAGAAACCATCTGTGCCTGCCTGCATCAATGGAATATGCTGTTTCCAGTATTCCTGGATATGCGATGCGTTGATGACTTCACCTGGTTTGGCAGGAATATTTCCGTGAAGTGATGGCAATTTATCTCTGTCCCAGGGTACCATGTGCAGTATCACTTTCACATTGCGGTTATGCATATCACTAAAAAATTGCTTTACTGGCCGATGAAATACTTCAGGATTGGGTTCAAAGGAGGGTTGACGCGTATTCCATCCGCGCGGACAAAATCCTGTTCCAAGATAAATAACAGCATCAACCGGTATCTTTTTATTACGGAATGTATCTACAATGCCGATCATCTGGAATTCATCAATCAGGGTGCGATGTGATTGCATATAACCCAATGCCCATTTGGGTGGCATGGCAGCGGGACCCGTGATATATGAAAAATCCTTCATCAGTTTTGCCGGCTCATGCGCATCAAATACAAAGAGATCGAATAAACCGGGAATTATCCTGTCAACAGGATGAACACCTTTGCCACTATTCTGTCCCTGGTTTGATTGTGTTTGCGGCTGACCATTTGGAACGAGCGGTTTATAGGGAATGAATAATCCTTTGTCTTTATCGCGCATATCTACCAATACCCAGGGTGTTGCTATAAACACAGCCCAGCCTCCTGTTCCTACCAGCATGGCAACCGGATTGCGGGAGCCATACATATCGGATTGCCAACGGGGTTGCATACTGTCCATAGCACCGCGCCTGTCGAATTGAACAGGGGCAGTACGCCAGGGTACATCACGTGCAGGCTTTGGCCCGCCCTCACCCATTCCCAAAACAGGATGATCACCTATGGCAAAAGCAAGATTGCCATCATCCTGGAAAGTTAGTTGTTGTATGATCTCATTCTTTCCATTGGAAACGATTACTGATAATGGCGAAGGTTTAACCTGAACATTGAGGTTACCCACTTTTTTCTGTATGGCAGTACTAATGGCTCGAATGCTGATAACAGGAGCGCTGTAAATTCTTTCCACCACTGCGGGTGTAAAAGGAAAGCTGCTGGTGTAGGAAACTGGTTTTAAAGTGATACGGATGCTATTCTCTCCGGCTTTCCGAATATCCAGTTGAGCAGGATTGCCATTGGCGGTAATAACCTGGGCATAGTTGGTTAAGGCACACAATAATAGCAGGGATAGTGGCAGGCAGCGTAAATAAACGGTCATGGCTAAGGGGATTACCTAAATATAAGATGAATCCCTTTTCTCTTCAAATCAATATAGGTGCAGGTGAGAATTGGTAAATAACTGGTTAAATCAGCGAATAGTGTACGGTCCTGCCCAAAAAGACTACAGAATACAAATCAGGGGGCATATTATTCCTCAAATATTTGATTACAGCATGGATTTAATTGGTCTTTAAAGCTAAGGACTGCCGGGTATAATATTTGACCTTCAATTATATTAAATCTATTAATATGGAAACTGGGAAAAGTGCCAAGTCCAAAGTGAGCCAGGAAAAAGAGGTGGTATTGACATTTCTTGATGCATTGAATAATGAAGATTTTAAAACAGTCAGGAAACATTTAAGTGATGATATGGTTTTCAATGGTGTTCTTGGGCATCGTGAAGGAGCAGATACCTATGTGGATGACATGAAAAAAATGAGGTTCAAATACAGGATCCTGAAAGCATTTGCTGATGGTGATGATGTATGTGTGCTTTATGATATCAATATGGGTGACAAAACCATTTACACCGCTGGCTGGTATAAAGTGCGGGACAATAAGATCAAATCACTCAGGGTTGTATTTGATCCAAGACCTATTGTTGGTCAATAGGGGTTAGGAGCTCTTGTGAAATAGCCGGAACTTATTTCCATAGGGTCATTCCAAACTTAATTTTCTAATCCGATTATTATTGAGATCAGCGATGAATATATCACCCCTGGAATTTATAGACATGCCATTGGGATAATTAAATTTTGCATCAGCTCCGTCTCCTTCTGCAAAACCCGCATCACTTCCTGCAATAGTGGATACAACACCCTGTGGAGTGATCTTGCGAATGCGGTCCAGATCTGATAAATAAAGATTGCCATCAGGGTCAACAACCAGGTCACGCATATCCAGTGTGAACTGTGCTTCATTGGGGTTTCCATCTTTATAACCCTGTGTGCCTGAGCCTGCCAGTGTAGAAACACTACCAGCGGGAGTTATTTTTCGGATGCGATGATTCCCCCGGTCAGCTATATAGATGTTTCCCTGCCTGTCAATAGCAATTCCTCCAGGAAAACTGAATTCTGCTTCTGTGCCATTACCTTCTTTGAAACCAACAGTACCAGAGCCTGCGATAGTAGAAACCTGTCCACCCGATACCTTTCTGATCCTGTTATTTATTCCATCTGAAACGATCAGATCACCAGCTGCGTTTGTAACCAGATAACTTCCTGCTCTAAATTGAGCTGTACTGGCATCCCCCTCTGCAAAACCAGAAACTTCAGTACCGGCAAAGGTGGATACCTCTCCACCGGGAGTGATCTTTCGAATACGCGGATCATTGTCATCAGAAGAATAGATATTGCCATTTCCATCAATCGCCAGACTGTATGGTGAACGAAATTTTGCCTGAGTTGCTCCTCCATTTACAATACCAAAATCACCACTGCCTGCAAAGGTTGATACTTCACCAGTAGTGAATCGGCGTAACACTCCATTTAATACGTCAGTAATTATTATACTACCGTCATTGGCAACCACTACATCTTCCGGAAAGCGAAAGGCTGCACCTGATGCAGGTCCGTTGATAAAGGAGGCTGTACCCGACCCAGCTACGGTAGTCACCTTCCATTTTTTAGGAACGGAAGGATTTTCAGGATTAACGGCATGTTTTTGGCAACCATTGGTAAAACAGAGTATTGCCAAAATAATCAGCGGTAGAATTTTTCGCATAATACAACAGATTAGCGCAAATCCTATCGCTTATTGATCATTGCGGGTTGCCCAAAAATAGAAAACTATTTATTCCTGGAAAGAGACAACGAAAGCAGAATGATGGGTGTCAGTCTACCTCATTTATCATTGAATACCAATGGTAAATTCATGAAAACACGCACCTTTTCGGTAGGCATTTTCAAAAGCATTTCGTTGGGCTGCTGGTAATTGTTCCCGTAAGGATTTTGCTCGCGGATCCTTGATGATGCCTTCATCAAGCCGGACAACGCGACCCTGCGTAGATTTGATCAATTGTTTATAAAGCGGCGGTGCAGGAAATCCTTCGGGGTGCCATTCTTTGGGAATGGCTTTTTTAATGAGGGTGGCAAAGGCCACCAGGTTGGGTGAGGTCATCTTATCAAGTCCATGTTTAGATGCCGTACCATTCTTTGAATTATGATGGCCTACTTTATAGAAGATGGTATTGGCCAGTAGTTCATTTGTATTTTTTCCTCCAGCAGCCTTTAATGCATCCATCACATCTATTTTCTGCCAGCCCATCCAGTTTCCTGATTGGGCATCACCGGGCAATAAGATCACCTGATCCTTATCACCTACTTCAATCGCCATCGCAAAACTTGTATTGTTGGTATACGCGTTTGCTCTGAGCGCGATCTGCAGGAAATTATCATCCCCATCGGTTTCAATCTGCCTCCAGCTATTATCCGGAAGATCATACCATTTCTGCCATTCTTTTCTTTCTGTTCCAGTTAATAAATAGCGATCGGCAAAAGGTGAATGGCCCGGTTTCAGTGCGAGGCCGGGTGTTGAAAGAATAGGTTTGTTTTCAATTACTTCTTCAGTAACAGACGGAGAGCTTGCAGCCAGTTTATAAATTTCATCTTCAATTTCAGTTTGTGTAAAGAATAGCTTCATGTCTGCATCACGGGGAGGACCGAGCATGAAAAATTTTACTCCTTCAGCTCCTTTAAGACCTTTAGCTACCTCGCCCGGTTTCCAGTAAGTGAGTTTTCCTTTTTTCTTAAGGTAATCAACTGCATCCTGGTTAGTTTGTGCAGCCTTTTTTGAGGCTGCCGGACCAGCATCAAGCCCCAGTTGAAATTCAAGCAGGTCAATTGAGTCCTGCATCCGGTTTGCTTTTTTCATTAACCGGGGACCGGTTTTTGTTGCTTTGTATCTCCTGCTGGTGAGGTGGCTATACTTTTCATTGGCTGCACGGGCAGCTTTCAGGAGTGCCTTTATCTTTTTGCCATACTTTTCCTTCACAATTTTAGCAATGGGGTCTTTAGGATTTTCCATCCATGACATCCAGACCTGGTCCACTTCTATCTTGTCAAAAATGCTACGGGCGAAATTAAAACCTGATAAATGGTCTTTATGCTGATGGGTCATCACTAAAAGATCCAGTTTTCCTCCACAGGTATTGAAAATATCCTCTGCAACTGGTTTTACTTTCTCAGCATTTGTTTGCCATCCGCCACAGTCAATCAGCATTTTGAATGATATTTCGTCCTTCTTTTTGAATAGCAGCAGGAGACAGTCCCCTACAGAACCCGTATCATACATGCGAAATATAACAGAAGTAATCTTGCTCATAATGTAAAGGATGAAGATTTGTTATGAATATGTGCCAGGAACTCTTCCGGCTCGCGGCCTTCAGCAGCTATTCCAATTTTTTCAGCAAGCTCACCATTGCTTGAGTCGTATTGGAGTAATGCACGGCTTTGGTTTAGCCTTAGTTTACGTCTTTTACCAGTGCCTGTTGAATCCTGATCGAAAATGGGCTTGGAGATTGCATGTTTCAGTTTCAGCTCGTCCAGATCAAAGATGAGTGTGCACGCACCTCTGAAATTAAATCTT
>CAMLGP010000105.1 GCA_946479535.1 uncultured Bacteroidota bacterium | reverse complement strand
ATCAATACCATTGAAGTAGTTTCCTCCCTGCCATTGTGCCCCCCTGCTTCAAATCCTTCCGCCACTACAGCATCACACCCGGCATCCTGGGCTTTGAGTGCGAATTTGGAGCTGCTTACTACATGCACCACTTTGATTCCTTTCTCTTTTAAAATACCCGTCCAGGTTTTTGGATTGCCTGCACTGGTAAATACAATCTTCACATCTTCCTCCAATACAACCTGGATGTGCTTGTCAATGTCGGGGTATAATAAGGGTACATTCACTCCAAAAGGACGGCTCGTCGCGTTTTTACATTTCTGGATATGTTCTCTTAAGACATCAGGATACATGCTTCCGCTGCCTATCATTCCCAATCCACCCGCATTGCTGACTGCACTGGCCAGTTTCCAGCCGCTCGCCCAGATCATACCTGCCTGTACAATAGGATAACCAGTGCCAAAAAGCCGGGTAACCCGGTTGGAGAAATTTGCCATACTGATGATTGAAATTAAATGGTTCCGGCTATCACTTTTATCCAAGATCAATGTTCGTATTGTCGCCAATATTCAATGTCCTGGTCTCTCCCTTTAACCCTGTATCACTACCAATAATGGAAGCTTCCAGTACAATATCAAACAGATTGGAAAAAGAGCCGATAATGGAATTGCGTATGATGGAGTAATTGATCTTTGAGTTTTCACCGATGGTTACATTGGGGCCAATGATGGAGTTCCTGATATCGCAACCCTCACCTATGCTAACCGGATGGATCAATACTGTATTCTCAAATGAATATTGTTTATCCTCTGGAGCTGTAAACTTCTTTAGCAGTGTTGCATTGGATTCCAAAAGGGTTTCTTTTCTTCCGCAATCAAACCAGCTTTCTACTTTAAATGGTTTGAATTTTACTCCTTTTTGTAACATGCAATCCAATGCATCGGTTAAGCTGTATTCACCATGCGTACGCAGCCCCTGCAGGAAATTATTCTCCAGGCATTCAAACAACTGTGCGCTTTCATTGATCTTGTAAATACCTACCAGCGCCATATTGGATTTGGGAATATGTGGTTTCTCTACCACGTGATCAATATATCCATCTGCACCTATTTCTGCCACGCCAAATTCCCGGGGATCATCCACTTTACGAACGCCAAGCATGGAACCCGGACTGTTTACCACATCTGAAACATTGTATTCGCAAATAGTATCACCCAGCACCACAATTACTTCATCATTATTTACAGCCGCTTTTGTAAGTTGGATAGCATGGCCAATGCCCTGCCGGTCAATCTGCTGTACGTAATGAGCCTGGATGTCAGGATATTTGAGCTGTACGTAATCGCGTATCTTATCCCCCAGGTAACCAACAATAAAGATGAATTCCTGGATGCCGGCCTCGCGCATCTGGTCAATAATGATACTAAGCACCGTTTTTCCCGCAAGTGGGATCAGAGCCTTTGGTTGAGTATAACTATGTGGCCGCAATTTAGTTCCTGCCCCTGCTACTGGTATTATTGCCTTCATGAAGCCGCTAGACCTTTTCTTAATGAATAAAAAAGCCACCGAAAGTAATGATTTTTGCACCAATCAAAAAAGTTATACGCATAGCCGCATTTTCAAGGTGTTAGAGGCTTAATTTTGCAGCGCCAATCGTAATTATACGAGGTTTTAAGATTTAGCTAATAAACTTCAAAACATAATCGTTCTTCATGCAAAGAGATTCCCAGATTTTTGATCTAATTAATCGCGAGTTGGATCGTCAGCGTAATGGTATTGAATTGATAGCCTCAGAAAATTTTACTTCCTACCAGGTATTACAGGCAATGGGTACCTGCCCTACCAATAAATATGCAGAAGGTTATCCAGGTAAGCGTTACTATGGTGGGTGTGAAATAGTAGATGAAATTGAAACGCTAGCCATTGAAAGATTAAAAAAGATATTCAATGCAAGCTGGGCCAATGTTCAGCCGCATAGTGGGGCCAGTGCCAATGCGGCGGTTTTCCTTGCTGTAGTAAAGCCTGGAGAAAAAGTATTAGGACTTGATCTTAGCATGGGCGGTCACCTTACACATGGCAGTCCTGCCAATTTCAGCGGCAAGAACTATCATGCCCTGTTTTATGGCGTAAAGAAAGAGACCGGGCTTGTAGATTATGATCAGCTGGAATCAATTGCACTGAAGGAAAAACCTAAAATGATCATTTGCGGCGCATCAGCTTATAGTCGTGATTGGGATTATGCCCGCATTCGTGCGGTAGCAGATAAGATCGGTGCCGTAGTATTTGCTGATATTGCCCACCCCGCCGGTTTGATTGCTACTGGTTTATTAAATGACCCATTTGAGCATTGTCATATTATTAGTTCTACCACGCATAAAACACTTCGTGGACCAAGAGGTGGAATTATCATGCTTCGCCATGATTTTGAAAATCCCTGGGGTATTAAAGATCCAAAAGGAAATTTAAGGACAATGAGTCAGCTGCTTGATCTGGCAGTATTCCCAGGCACACAGGGTGGGCCTCTGGAGCATGTAATTGCCGCAAAAGCTGTATCATTCGGTGAAATACTGGCTGATGATTTTAAAGCCTACGGAAAGCAGGTTATCTCCAATGCACAGGCCATGGCTAAAGCATTTGTAAAAAAAGGATATGATCTCATCAGCCAGGGTACAGATAACCACCTGATGCTGATCGATCTTCGCAATAAGAATCTCACCGGTAAAAAGGCCCAGGAAACCCTTGACAGGGCACATATAACCTTAAACAAGAATGCGGTTCCATTTGACGATAAATCGCCATTCGTGACTTCAGGTATTCGTGTTGGCGTTCCTGCGGTCACCACAAGAGGCATGAAGGAAAATGATATGGAAACGGTTGTGGGAATGGTAGACCGGGTATTGATGAGCCCCGATGATGAAAAAACAATTGCTGATGTAAAGGCCGAGGTAAAGAACTTTATGCAGCAATTCCCGTTGTATCCTGAAATAAAGTAAATCCACAATAATATGATCCAGCGTCAGCAAACACTCTGGCTGCTTTTGGCAGGTATAGTTGCATTCTTAACGTTCCAGTATCCCTTCTATACTGGCGAAATTCTAAAAGAGAATTTGCCTACAAAAGAAGATCTGGATGCAGCAAGCCACCTGGGGCTGCTACTGGTTACGGGCCTAATAATGCTTATTGCCCTAATTGCTATTTTCTTATTCAAGGATAGAAAAACACAGCTGAGAACAACCATCGTTGGACTGATCATATCTGTTCTTCTCATTGTTTTTTATTTTTCGAGAGTAAGCAACTATCAGCCAGGCGGTCATTTTACGCTCACCTGCATTTTCGCATTTCTTATTCCCATCAGTTTTGCGTTGGCCGCAAGAGGAATATACAAAGATCAGAAACTGATCAAGAGCCTCGATAAACTTCGCTGATAATTTCCTTCAACGGACTAAAATAAAAAAGCCGACACATTGCTGTGCCGGCCTTGCTCTATTGGTACCCGTTGTTATTGAACGATTATTGAACGATGAATAGTTGATTCTGCGAATATCCTTCACCAGTAATTACCATGGTATAAACACCAGGTTTCATTGAAGAAGGCAATTGCAGGGATTGTGTTATACCACTGGCCTGTGTCTGAATGGTCTTGTGGAATACATCCTGGCCGGTAGTTGTAACAACACGAACATTATAGGCACCCTGATTTACACCAGTCAGCGTAAGCGTTAATGCTTTACCGATAACTGGATTCGGATAAAGGCTAAATCCTTTCTTAGTTGCGCCCATATCTACTCTCAATACTTTGCTGTAAATCATTTTTCCGCTTATTTCCAGGCAACGAATGCGGTAGAAATTGGCACCTGAAGCAGGAGTAGCATCAAATTGTGAATAATCCGCTTTTTCATTCAGGTTGCTCTTTGGAGTTACAGAAATATAATCAATATAATCTCTTCCATTTGTAGAACGCTCAACTACATATTCAATCAGGTCTCTTTCAGTCAGATTGCTCCAACCGATTTCAATACCACCACTTCTTTCATACGCCCTTACATTGTCAAACAATACCGGGAGTGGGTTTGCATTACCGGTAGCAGTAGTTCCCAAAGCAAATGGGCTGAATACGGTTACACCTGTCCAGGTTACAGAACCAGTTGCAGCAGAACCAGTACCATTGCTGGGGCTGGCAGTATTCCAACTTGTTCCATTATAATGAACTGCCTTGATAGTTGTTGGATCAGTTACATATGCCGTACCATTACAGGGGTTATTTGCATTCCAGTTCAGTGTTACGTTAAGTGTTGAAGCAGTACCTGTCTGATCCAGTGTCCAATAATCGCAAGTGCTGATATGTTTGATTCCGGCAGCTGTTATATTACTTGCATTGGGAGGTGTACCTCTTAAATACTCAGCAGTCATGATAGTACCAGTACTCGTTGGAGCGCTTATGGCAATAGGTACATAACCAGCACCAACTCTTCCAGTAGGGAAGGTGAATGCGTCATTACCTGTTTTACGGATAGGACCGCTTACATATGATGCATTTGAACCGGGGGAAGAAGTTGCATTATCTACAAGAGAAAGGAAGTTCGTAGAAGTAGAAATTAATGCGCCTGCAGTCAGCGTAAGACCTGTATTTATTGTCATTGGCTGAGACAGTGTAACATTACCACCTGTATTATTTATGATGAGATTATCAATTTGGGGATTGGTAGTAGTTGTGAAAGTGCCCGTAGAAGCGCCGCGGAATTCGTAATCAGCACCACTATTATAGGTCCTGGTGCCGGTTACCTGAATGGAGCCGAATGCACCAGTTGAACGAATACCATTGGCATTAGCCGTTATGATCTTTGCATTGTTAGAAAGTGTAAAGGTGCCGTTTGAACCATCAAGTACTGATGTTCCAAAATCAACTGCTGACCCTGTATTGATATTGAAATTTACAGTATTGCTGATTGTACCACCTGTTTTTGAATAGGTCTGGTTAGTACCGCTAAAATTAAAGTTAGCTGTACCACCACCTCTTGTCAGGGTACCGCCACTGATCGAAATGTTACCATCAACATTCAGACTATGCGTATTATTAGTGCCCACAATAAATAGGGTACCACCTGAGAGAGAGAAGTCACCCGCAACATTTGTAGTGGTTGTACCGCCTGAATTTTTCAGACGAATATCACCTGTACCCGTGGTTTGAACACTGAAATTACCATTTACGGTAGCCACATCTGCAGCAAAAGAAAGGTTGCCTGTTTGTGAACCACAATTCCATGTAAAGTTGCCATAAGTTTGGTCCATATTACCAGGCAGCGTGGTTGTAATACCCGTAAATTCCACGGTTGATGTTGCATTAAATGTAGCAATGGGAAGGTTACCACCATTAAGGGCATGGATGTAGAGGGATCCGTTGGACATTACCAGTTTTGCAGCTGAATTGCAGGTAACAGTGTTCCTGTTATCAATTACCCCTGTTCCGCTCACTGTTGTTACAACGTTAGTACCATTAGTATTATAGGTACCGTTTTCTGTAAGTGTTCCACTAATATCTGCAGTGGCTGCAGTTCCTAAAGTTAAATTATCAATTGTGGCGTTCTGGATCAATGTAGCTCCATTCGCAATAATGAAATCTGCACCACCCGTACTATTATTAATAGTTAAAGTGATTGTTCCACCCTGACCGGAAAAGGTTACCGTACCCGCAGAAACGTTCAATCGACCAATGGTCTGGCTGGGTATATTAGTTACAGAATAGCTTGCACCGGCGCTAAATACTAATATGTCTGAAGTAGCTGGTGTGGTCCTTGTAGGGGTCCAGTTCGTGGAAGTTGTCCACTGACCACCTGCAGCATTATTCCAGGTGTAAGTGGTTTGCGACGAAGCAATCGTCACAATCAGCATCATCGTTATCAAAGAGTAAAACTTTCTCATCGCTCAGAGTTTAATTTTTATAAATAAAATAGAAGTAATACAACGCTATGGTTGTCAAGGAGGGATTTCTGAGCTTTCTAAGGAGTTGGAGACGGGAGGTGTTGGTTAGTTAGCCTGGAATTTTCGGAGGACATCGCACCAGTGAAACAGAATTCTGCTCACTTCAATTCTTGGTCTTGTTTTTTATTGGGATTTGGTACGGATTTCAGAGAAGTTGGATAAATGTAGGAGTCCATCAGTAGTGGACGGAAACAAAACTATATTCCCGTTCTTGAATTTACAAGCTTTTACCGAGCAATTTTGAGGGAATACTAGTAAAAATTGCAAACACTCTTGCGCATGATCAAGGAAATAAGTGTTTAGCGACAACCCAATTAGATAAATCGCAAAAAAGAGGGGCTTTTTAGAGGAATCTTGCCGTGTGACTACCTTTTACTCCTTTTAGCCCGGCAGGCGTGCCTGCAAAAACCAGGCTTCCACCTCCATCCCCTGCTTCTGGACCTAAATCAATTACCCAGTCCGCACTCCTTATCACATCTGTATTGTGCTCTATTACTATAATGGAGTGTACCTGTTCAATCAGGGCATTAAAGGAAACCAGCAGTTTCTTGATATCATGGAAATGAAGACCTGTGGTAGGCTCATCAAAAATGAACAGGATCTTGTTGGTAGCCCGGCTCTTGCCCAGAAAAGAAGCCAGTTTCACCCGCTGGGCCTCACCCCCTGATAAAGTATCTGATGACTGTCCCAGTTTCACATAACCCAGACCAACATCGCTGAGCGGCTGAATAGCTTTGGTCAGGCTTTTTTCACTATAAAAGAACTCAATCGCTTCATCAACACTCATCTCCAGCACATCATAAATGCTCTTCTCTTTATAGGTCACTTCCAGAACTTCTTCCTTGAATTTTTTACCATTACAAACTTCACAGGTTAAATGCACATCAGCCAGGAATTGCATTTCCACAACCTGCTCTCCTTCACCCTTACAGGTATCACAACGTCCTCCATCCACATTAAATGAAAAATGCTTGGCCTGAAATCCGCGCATTTTGCTCAACGGCTGTTTGGCAAATAACTCCCTGATCTCATCATACGCTTTAATATAGGTAACAGGATTGCTCCTTGATGATTTACCGATAGGGTTCTGGTCTACCATTTCAATTTGTGAAATACTTTCAGTATCTCCTGAAATGGATTTATGAAATCCGATCTTATCCGCAAACTCACCCTTTATCTTTCTTAATGCAGGATACAATATCTGTTTAACCAGGGTGGTCTTTCCACTTCCACTCACACCGCTTACCACACAAAGCACATTCAGTGGAAATTCAACATTGATATCTTTAAGGTTATGTTGTCGCGCACCCTCTATGATAATGGAGCGGTTCCATTTCCTGCCCGTTTTTGGTGGCTCAATGGAAAATCTTCCACTCAGGTATTTACCCGTAAGGCTTTCCGGGTTGGAAATAATAGCATCATAATTACCTTCTGCAATCACTTCTCCGCCCAAATGTGATGCCAGCGGTCCCATATCTATTATATGATCGGCTTCACGCATCATCATTTCATCATGTTCTACCACCACAACCGTATTTCCCAGATCACGCAACTCTTTTAATACTCTTATCAGATTGGCCGTATCTCTTGAATGCAGTCCAATGGATGGCTCATCCAATATATATAATGAATCAGTGAGATTGCTTCCAAGGCTGCGGGTTAACTGAATACGCTGACTTTCCCCGCCGCTTAATGAATTAGCCAGGCGATTAATAGTGAGATAACCGAGACCCACGTCCAGTAAAGTCTTAATACGGTGATTGATCTCCAGTAATATCCTTTTGGCGATCTCTTTATCATGCGCACTTAATTTCTGTTCAAGTTCCTGGAACCATACATTGAGTTCCTTCACCGGCCATTCACACAGCTCTCCAATATGTTTGCCATCCACCTTTACATATAATGCTTCTTTACGCAGGCG
>CAMLGP010000104.1 GCA_946479535.1 uncultured Bacteroidota bacterium | reverse complement strand
TTCATTGCAGAAATTACCCAGTATTTTGGGTTCTTCCAATGGACGCAGTCTTGTCTTATGGTGATGGCGTAATTTAATAGCAACAGGAACAGCTACTGCCGCTACTGCCACTGCTGAGATCAATAAGAATTTCTTTCGTTTCATAAAGTGGGGATATCAAAATGATCGATTGTCATATAGGTTACTATTTAAGCGCCTATCTGATCGGCAATAAAAATAATATTAAAAATTCTGGATTTATAGTCATTAACATTCTAATTTACCAACCGGCACTTTATATCTTCCGGGCGGCATCCTCTCCTGTATTAATTGCCCCTTCCATAAACCCCTGCCAGTCCGCCAGGTGCTCTCCTGCAAAATGGGTATGGAGGTGAGAACGGCTTAAAATGGGCCTCACTCTGAACCACTGGCCCTTGCCATAAATGGCATAGGAGCCATAGGAATAGGGGTCATTTCCCCAGTAATAATTGGCCTGGGCCTCCAGTAGTGATTTTACGTCTCCAAAATGAGGCTGTAAGGTCTGGCGAATCATTTCCGCCTTCCAGGCATCCTCTTGTCCCGATACCACGGCTGCTTTTTCTCCGATTGTATAAGAGATCAACACTCCCTTTTTAGACGGTTGATTCTTGGTGGCATGATAGAAATAATGTGGTAACTGATCCGTTATCATGTCAAAATTTTCATCCTTCCAAAACCGTTCTTTGAACAATAAAGGGTTCTTGTTGATCCTTGCATACTGTAGCTCATTCATCGCATTCAATTGGTCAGCCGGTAATTCAGGCAACCACTTTATTTTCTTCACAGCAAACGTTGGAGCAGTACATATGATCTTGTCTGCAATAAAGGTCTGACCATTCATACAGGTCACCCGCACACCTGCCTTATCCTGCAAGATCATGCGAACGGCATGATCCGTTTCTATCTTCTCTTCTCCAATCGCTTCTGCCAAATGGGTAGCCAGCATGCTATTACCGCCCTTTATCTTCAGATCCATTTCATTTTTCTCACTGCTCTCAGCATATTCAGCCAATGCCGCAAATGCAGACACACTTCTGATGGTCTCACCAAAATCTGTACTATCCAGCAACTCCCTTATATCAAGATCTCTTCCTGCGCATCCATTGTCAACGAGGTAACGCCACCAGTCCTGCTTATCAAGCCTGATTTTGTCTGCTGTGGTCAGATATTTATAGTTCTCTAAAAGGGAATGGAATTTCTTTTTCCAGTCTTCGCTATAATCCCATTCGTTGTTCCTGTAATATTTACCTCTGTAAATGAGATGGGAATCAAACTGGTTATTCTGTAAGGATAATCCGAATTCATTGCAAAGGTTCTGAATCCGTGTATGTGAATTGCCTACCCATTCAGCTCCTAATTCTACAATCAAATTTTCAGAAGGATCAATGTTGTGTGAAAAAACACGTCCGCCAATCCGGTTACGCGCTTCCAGTATCGTAACCTCAATTCCTTTTTTCTGTAGATAGTAAGCTGCAGAAAGCCCTGCAAAACCTGCTCCGATAATAATAACCTTTGGCTTTTTGCCAATAAAGAACTTTCCAAAAGTGGATGAGGTTAATAGTACCCCGCCGGTAGCCAGGGAAGCTTCCTTAATAAATTGCCTGCGGGAACTCATAAGCATCGAACAGCCCGCAATTTCCGGTTTTTACGGCAGGCCCGCAATACCCGGTTTGGGTGAATTTCTTAGAAAATTATCAACAGTTGTAATATATGCCATTAACACTAGTTCGCACTGGCTACATTGCCTGCTCCGGAGGTGTTTGAGCTTACGGAGGGCTTTCCTTTATAACGGATATTGCTGGCGCCTGAAGCTTCTGCCTTAAGGTTCACACTGGCAAATACATCCGCATTGGAAGCTCCTGAAACATCCACATCTGAGTTCTCTGCCATCAATTCAAAACAGTGAAATTCAGAGGCACCTGATCCATGAATTATAGCATCTTTTGTTTGTCCGCGCAAAGTAGCCTTGCTGGCACCAGACAGAACTGCCTTTATCTCAGGGGCTTTAAGTTCCAGCGTTATGCTGCTTGCACCACTAATATCTATATCCATTGGACCAGCTCCAGTAATGGGGGTATCACTCACAATCTCACTTGCACCTGAACCGTTAAGTCGTTTGAATTCAGGGGCTGTTACAAATACATCTATTGTTCGGGAAGGATCCAGGTTAAAATTATTACGCACACTCACTCTAAGCAGGTCATTATTCTCTGAAACTTCAATATACTGCAACAGGTTTTCATCTGTTTCAACGCGTACAGACCAATTGGCCTCCTGTTTTAAATGAAGGTTTATATTAGAGTTCACATCCACACTGCTGAAATGACCTGTCTGCCGGGCCTCGGATTTTATATTGCCATTCCCATGTACCCTCTCTCCAAAAATATTGCAGGCTGCAAGAAATAATAAAAGGAGCAATAGGGGTAAGAAGAAGATGCGTTTCATACTACTGGCGTTTAATTACAAATATGATTAACTATTTCAAAATCATCAAAAATTAGACTATTAACAGCCTATTCAGGTTACTCACACCTACCAATAGCCCCTCCCGAAATGCATTACCTTCGCAGCAATATGACAGAAAAGATCCTGATCCTCGATTTCGGTTCTCAATACACTCAACTGATTGCCAGGGCTGTCCGGGAAGCCAACGTTTACTGTGAAATTGTTCCCTTCCTCAAAAAAATTGAATATGAACCCGGTTTAAAGGGCATCATACTTTCCGGTTCCCCCTTTTCAGTCAACGATGAAAAAGCCCCGGATGTGAATATCCAGGAGATGATCACCAAAGTACCGGTACTGGGTGTATGTTATGGAGCCCAGTTAACTGCCCGCAGATTTGGAGGTAAGGTGGAGAAGAGCAATAAACGGGAATATGGCCGTGCCAAACTCTTGCGCAACAAAGAGGATAAATTATTACAGGACGTTTCAAAAGAAAGCCAGGTATGGATGAGCCATGCAGACACCATCCTGGAACTGCCAGAGGGGTTTGAATTACTGGCAACCACTGAATCCATTCCCATTGCCGCATTCAAAAAGAACGGAACAGAAGCAAAACCACTTTATGGAGTTCAGTTCCATCCTGAAGTTTATCATTCTACCGAAGGCAAAAAAATACTACGCAATTTCCTTGTCAATATTTGCGGATGCGCACAGGATTGGACACCCGCTCATTTTATTACCGATACAGTAGAAGCTTTAAAAAAGCAGATCGGCAACCGCAAAGTAACAATGGCGTTAAGCGGTGGCGTTGATTCAACCGTTGCAGCCACTTTGATCCATCGCGCCATTGGCGAGAACCTCTATGGTATTTTCGTTGACAATGGTGTATTGCGTAAAAATGAATTTGAATCAGTTCTCGCCACTTACGACAAATTAGGATTGAACGTAAAAGGCATAGATGCCAGGCAGCGTTTTTACAATGAGCTTGCCGGAAAAACTGATCCGGAAGCAAAACGTAAAACCATTGGCAAACTGTTTATTGATATTTTCCAGGAAGAAGCCGCCCATATACCAGGGATCAGTTTTCTTGGGCAGGGTACCATTTATCCGGATGTGATTGAAAGCGTTTCAGTACACGGGCCATCCGTTACCATCAAATCACACCACAATGTTGGTGGACTGCCTGAAAAAATGCACCTGGAGCTGGTAGAACCCCTCAGGTATTTATTCAAGGATGAAGTACGCAAAGTGGGCAGGGAATTAGGCATTCCGGCAGAAATGATAGACCGTCATCCCTTCCCCGGCCCGGGACTTGCTATTCGGATACTGGGCGAGATTACGGAGGATAAGGTACAGTTGTTGCAAGAAGCTGACCACCTGTATATCAAAGCTTTGAAAGATAATAACCTGTATGCAACTGTTTGGCAGGCTGGTGCTATCTTGTTACCAGTAAAAAGTGTGGGAGTTATGGGAGATGAGCGCACGTATGAATTTACAGTGGCGCTGAGAGCGGTAACAAGTGTGGATGGAATGACGGCCGACTGGGCCCATTTGCCTTATGAATTTTTGGCAGGTATTTCCAGTGAGATCATCAATAATGTAAGAGGTATTAATAGGGTGGTGTATGATATAAGCAGCAAACCGCCGGCTACAATTGAATGGGAATAGATCGTAATATTATAGTATTGGCTAAATCCTTAAAATGAAAAAACCTTTTTTACTTTTTTCGCTGGCAATCCTGTTGCATGCTGCCGCATTCTCTCAAATTACCTCTCTGGATTCTCTTCAGGTAGCAGATTCCATTCGCATTGCAGATTCTGTTGCTGTAGCTTCTACAGGTTCTTCCAACGTACCCAAGATCGCAATTTTTGCTCCCTTATATCTGGATTCGGCTTTTGATGCTTCTCAGGAATATCGTTATGGTAAAAATGTTTTCCCAAAATTCATCAATTCCGGCATTGAATTCTATGAAGGTGTTCAGCTGGCACTGGATTCTTTGGCAAGGGAAAATGCCGTACTGGAAGTTTATATCTATGATACCCGGTCCACTAAAGAAACCCTGGAACAACAACTGGCGAAACCTGAAATTGCAGACGCAGATCTGGTGATTGCCAATTGCAGCACTAATGAAATACATCCATTTGCGCAATTCGCTCAATCAAAGGGAATCCCTTTTATCAATGCTACTGTTCCCAATGATATTGGCATAACATCCAATCCCTATTTTGTATTATTGAACCCTACACTTAAAACACAGTGTGAAGGCATTTATCGATTCATTCAGAAATATTATTCCTTAGAACCATTAGTGGTCTTCCGCAAGAGAGGCAGCAGTGATGATATGATCAAGTCCATCTTTGATGAATTCAGCAAGACTACCATGTCCGTTCCATTAAAGATGAGATATGTTACGCTGGCAGACAGCTTCACTGTAAATCAACTGATGGCACAGATAGATACCAATAAAAAAACTGTTTGTCTTGCCGGCAGCCTAGATGCCAATTTTGGGCGCAGACTGGTTCAACAACTGGCCTCCATCACCAAATCCAATAAGATCACAGCTATTGGCATGCCTACCTGGGAAACAATTGCCAAAGATTTTTCCCGACCTGAGTACAAAGGGATAGAGATTATTTATAGTACTCCATTCTATAATTCGAAGACCAATCCGGTGAGTACAAACATTACCAGTTATTTCAACGATATTATGTATGCGAGGCCCAGCGATATGGTGTTTCGAGGGTATGAAGCTACCTGGAAATTCGCCAAACTATTACTTCAATACGGAAAGGATATCTCATCCAATCTCACCAGTAAACAATATCAGGTATTCACCGCTTACGATATACAGCCGGTTATCAGCCGCACCACAACCTCCCTCGAGTATTTTGAAAATAAGAAGCTGTATTTCCTTAAATGGAAGGATGGCCTGGTGAATGTTGCAAACTAGCGGTTTGTGGCAAACCATTTGTTTCTATTTGCTGTTACTAATATCAAATGGTAAAGCAGATTGCTGATTGAATTCACAAATAAGGGCCTTTATTGTAAAGCGGGGAATTTCTTTATTGATCCCTGGCAACCTGTAGACAAGGCCGTTATAACACATGCGCATAGCGACCATGCCCGATCTGGCAGTAATTCCTATCTCTGCCATATACTTACAAAACCTTTACTGGAATTAAGACTGGGTCCTCAAACTATTCAGGCTGTTCAATGGGATGAACCTGTATCCATTAATGGTGTAAAAGTTTCCCTGCATCCTGCCGGTCATATTATTGGCTCCTCACAGGTACGCATAGAACACTATGGCGAAGTTTGTGTAGTAAGCGGTGATTATAAATTGGAGAATGATGGATTGAGCGGACAATTTGAACCTATAAAATGCCACAGCTTTATTACAGAATCCACATTTGGACTTCCCATATACAACTGGAAACCCCAGGAGGAAATATTTTCTTCCATTCAAAACTGGATTTTGAAGAATAATGCAGAAGGAAAAACCTCTGTATTAATGGCTTATAGCCTTGGCAAGGCACAACGATTATTGCCCAGCATTGAATCAACCGGTCTTCCCATTTTTCTCCACGGTGCTGTATATAACATACACCAGGCATTATTAGGTGCGGGGATAAAACTGCCAGCCGCTCAGCGCGTGGAACCCGAAATGCCCAAAGGAACTTTCAAAGGAAATGTAGTGATAGCACCGGGCAGTGCAGATGGCTCTCCCTGGATGAAACGATTCTCTCCTTATAGTGTAGGTGTTTGCAGTGGATGGATGCAGGTGAGAGGAAACCTTAGAAGAAGAAATGCTGACGCAGGTTTTGTGTTAAGCGACCATGCCGACTGGAACGGATTGTTGTCTGCGGTAAAAGATACCGGCGCAGAAAAAGTATATGTAACGCATGGATTCCAGGCCGCATTTAGCCGCTACCTGAATGAATCAGGTATTTATTCAGCAGAAGTAAAAACAGAATACGGTATTGATGAAGAAGAATTGATAGAACCTGAAACCCGGTCATGAAACAGTTTGCAGACCTTGTAACGATTTTGGGTACTTCCACAAAGACCAACGACAAGCTTAATGCTTTGTCGGACTATTTTGCTGCTGCCAATGACAGGGACAAGGTTTGGGTGATTGCATTATTCAGTGGCCGTCGTCCCAAACGCACTATCTCCGGTTCATTAATTCAGCTCTGGTGTTCTGAGCTGGTAAATCTTCCATTGTGGTTATTTGAAGAGTCCTATCATACGGTGGGTGATTTGTCAGAAACAGTAGCATTGCTCATACCAGACAGTCTAACCTTCAAAAATGCAGAACCGAGGCCACTGCATTATTATGTTGAGAAATTTGTGGAGTTAGGAAATGCCGATGAAGAAACCCGGAAAGAATTCATGATACAATCCTGGCGGGAACTGGCCAATCCGGTTGAACGTTTTGTATTCAATAAATTGCTGTCAGGAGCATTCAGAATTGGAGTATCGCAGAAACTCATGGTAAATGCCTTAGCCAAAACAGTTAAGCTGGAGCCAAGTGTTATCGCTCACCGGATAAGTGGCAACTGGGATCCGGCCAGTATTTCATTTGATGAATTGCTAAGCGAATCAGCTGTTACAACTGATTTCTCCAAACCCTATCCCTTTTATCTGGCCTATGCATTGGAGGATGAACTATCTGCGTTGGGAGAGCCAGATGAATGGCAGGCAGAATGGAAATGGGATGGCATACGGGGACAGCTTATCAAACGCAATAATGAGCTCTTTGTCTGGAGCCGTGGAGAAGAATTATTGACTGAGAAATTCCCTGAATATGCTGTATTGAAAGATCTGCTTCCTGATGGTATTGTACTGGATGGAGAGATCATCCCTGCTGTTGATGGAAAGCCACTGCCCTTTGCTTTATTGCAAACGCGCATCGGCAGAAAAAATATTACCAGGAAACAGTTACAGGAAGTACCCATGTGCTTTTTCAGCTATGATCTTTTGGAGTTTGAGTATGAAGACTGGCGAAATACTCCTTTAACCACCCGGAGAAAAAAACTGGAAGAAGTAGTGGCATCTGTTTCACATCCTGCATTATTGCTCTCAGGTGTTGTGAATTTTAATAATTGGGCTGCTCTTGCTGAATTACGGTCAGGTTCCAGGAACCAGGGTGCAGAAGGATTAATGCTGAAGAGGAAGGATTCCATTTATCAGGTAGGTCGCAAGCGTGGCGACTGGTGGAAGTGGAAGATCGATCCGCTGGTAATTGACTGTGTAATGATCTATGCCCAAAAAGGAAGCGGGAGAAGAAGTAATTTGTATACAGATTATACCTTTGCGGTGAAAGACGGTGATAAGCTGGTCAGCTTCGCAAAGGCCTATTCTGGCCTCACGGATAAAGAGTTTGCAGAAGTGGATGCATTTGTGAAAAGAAACAGCCTGGAAAAATTCGGACCGGTTCG
>CAMLGP010000103.1 GCA_946479535.1 uncultured Bacteroidota bacterium | reverse complement strand
TTACCATCGAGCATATCGATGAAATGAATAAGGTAATTGTATTGACGGGTTCGATTGTAGGTATCGCCTACCTGACAGAGCTCTTTATTGCCTGGTATTCACATGTTCCTTATGAGTGGTTTGCCTTCAAGGAAAACCGTGTGAACCTGAACAGCCCTTATGGATGGAGTTATTACCTGATGATGGGATGTAACGTATTATCACCCCAGATCTTCTGGTTCCGCAAAATGAGGAGGAATCTTTTGCTGACATTCTTCATGAGTATCCTGGTGAATATCGGTATGTGGTTCGAGCGTTTTGTGATCATCGTTACTTCAGTATACCGTGATTACCTTCCTAGCTCCTGGAGCACCTATTACAGACCCACCATATGGGAGGTTGGATTTTACCTGGGAACATTTGGATTGTTCTTTACCTGTTACTTCCTGTTCTCCAAATTCTTCCCGGTTATTGCGGTGGCAGAGATCAAGCATATATTGAAACGCAGCGGGGAGAATTATAAATCGAAGATGGATGCGGTTGAGACCGAAAGTTTTGAAGGATTTGCGCATGAGCATGCACATGATCACGGTGCATAAAAGAAGTAAAAATTAAAAAGTAAAAATTCGAAATAGGCAGTCAGTTTGATTTTTGACGTATAACTTTTGAATTAATAGAATATGCCAGTAAAAAAATTTGTAGTAGGCAATTTTGATGACGAGGCCGTCCTGTTTCCTGCTGTAAAGAAAGTGCGCAGAGCGGGTTATAAGATCCATGATGTATTTACTCCTTTTCCTATCCATGGTCTGGATAAAGAAATGGGATTACGTGATACCAGTCTCCATGTTGCCGGCTTTATATATGGTATCACTGGTACCGCCACGGCGGTAGGTTTCATTACCTGGGCTCTTACGCTGGACTGGGCACTGAACTTCGGTGGTAAACCTTATTTCTCTTTGCCCGCGTGGATACCTATTACGTTTGAGTTAACGGTTTTGTTCGCATCTGTAGGAATGGTATTGACTTTTTGCTGGTTGTGCCAGCTGGCTCCTTTTGTAAAAAAGGATCATTTCAATCCACGCTCCACTGATGACACTTTTGTAATGGCACTGGAATGTACAGCCAAAACCAATGAGCAGGATGCTATTAATTTCCTGAATAGTGTTGGTGCAAAGGATGTAAGTGTGCAATACAGGGAGACAGGCTGGTGGCTGGGAAGATATGACAAGGATAACATGAAATTTGAAAAAAGAGAATTGGCTCACTAGATCTTTAATCAGGTATTTGAATTAATCAGTATGTCGATAAATAAAACAGTAAAAGCAGGATTGATACTTGTAACCGCAGTTGCTTTATTCAGCTGTGGTACACGCCGTAGTCCCGGGCATGCATATATGCCAGACATGACCTACAGCGTGGCGTATGAAACCTATGCTCCTGCCCAGTCAAGACTGGATGCCAGTGCGAAAGCGAAAAATGAACTGGCTGCTCATTATTCTGGAATGCCAGTACCAGGTACTATAGCACGAGGCGAAATGTTGCCTTATAAAATAGGAAAAGACACTTTGGGTGCAGCCGGGATCAGAAACCCATTGGCCGTAGCCGATATAAACCTGAAGGAGGCTGAAAGGCTTTACCTTATCAATTGCGCCATTTGTCACGGAACAAAGCTGGATGTGGTAACGGTCCATTTCAGGCAAAACCGGCAGATCTGATGGGAAGTGCAATGAATGAAGGATCCATGTTCCATGTAGCTACTTATGGACAGGGGCAGATGGGAAGTTATGCTTCGCAGCTTACTACGCTGCAGCGTTGGGAAGTAATTGCTTTTATACATTCAAAAAAGAATGCTGGCAAAGCTGGAACAGCGGCAGCTACCAGTGATTCAACAGGTACAGCAGGTGCAAAACCTGGAATGGCCGATAGTACAGCGAAAGTAGCGCCCAAGGGATAAGAAAGGGTTGAGTATAAAAATTTGAACTTATTTAAATAGATCACTGATGGCATCAACACGGGATACATTTCAGATACCGAAAAGATATAACTCACTGGCCATTGCTCTGATGGCGATCGGAATCATAGCGATCATCGCATTGTACATAGCCACACATGGCAGTGGTGGAACAGAGGCAGAAAAACATCAGTCTGATGCACGTTTCTGGGCAAGCCTGCTGCAAAACAGTGTTTATTTCCTATTGGTCTGCAATGCAGTTATTTTCTTTATTGCTGCAACAACTCTCGCATGGGGGGGATGGCAAATCTCTTTCCGCAGAGTTTCAGAAGCAATTACAGTCTGTGTGCCGGTTGTAGGAACAATTTGCGGAATCATTTTATTAGCAATTCTGTTTAGCAGCAATCATATTATATATCATTGGTCCGATTCACAGGTTGTTGCAGCAGATGCAGCACTGGATTGGAAGTCTGGATTTTTGAATAAGGGATTTTTTTCTGTCTGGACCGTATTTACCATTGTGGCCTGGTCACTGCTGGGATGGAAACTCAGAAGTCTTTCCCGCAGCACCGATGAAAGAAAACTGACTGTTGAAGAAGGCAAGAGATACATGTGGACCAACACTGTGTGGTCTGCCATTTACATTGTAATATTCGCGCTCACAGTAATGTCATCCATTCCATGGTTTTGGCTGATGAGTATAGATGCACATTGGTATAGCACAATGTATAGCTGGTATACATTCGCAAGCACATTTGTAGCGGGGATTGCGCTGATAACGCTGTTTGTTGTTTACTTAAAAAATACAGGATACCTGGAGTTTACAACCAGGGAGCATTTGCATGATCTTGGCAAGTTCCAGTTTGCATTCTCCATATTCTGGACGTATCTGTGGTTTGCACAGCTGATGCTGATCTGGTATGCAAACATTCCTGAGGAAACTGTTTATTTCAAGCCCAGGTATTTTGGAGCTTATAGCCCAATTTTCTGGATGGTATTCATGATCAATTTCGTTGCGCCGATATTAATATATATGAGCCGTGATTCAAAGAGAAACTATGCTACGGTTACATTTATGTCGATGTTGATCCTTTTTGGCCACTGGCTGGATTTTTATCAAATGGTATTCCCGGGTGCAGTTTCTGCGGATCATGTACCTACAATTCTTTATGATTTTGGTGTGGGTATCGGTTTTGTTGGTTTGATCCTTTTTGTAACAGCAAGGGCATTGACAAAAGCGCCAATGATCGCAAAGAACCATCCGTTGATAAAAGAAAGCCTGATCCATCATACGTAGGCCGAATTGTGAGAAGAGCAGTATTTTATTTTTAAACAAGAATTATTAATTACGAATAGATATGCAAACCTTTTTCATTGTAGCGATCCTGGCACTTGGCTTCCTGGTTACTTTCCAGATTGCCAAGGCGAGTGAATATGTAGCGGTTATCAGGGGCGCAGATAAAGCAAGGAAACAGACTAATAAGATCAATGCTTTCCTGCTGCTGGTCTTCCTGATCCTGGGAATGATCGGGGTGTACTATTGTAATGAAAGACTGGCTGGAAAGATCCTTCATTTTGGAAGTGCTGCTTCAGCACAGGGGTTGTTGATAGACAGAATGATCAAGATCACATTGATCATTACAGGTATCGTATTCTTTATCACACAGATACTTCTTTTCTGGTATTGTTTCAAATACCAGGAATCTGATAAACGCAAAGCTTATTATTTTCCCCATAATAATAAACTGGAGATCATCTGGACTGTGATACCTGCCATTGCGCTTACTGTACTGGTAGGTTTTGGAATCATCTACTGGTTCAGGATCACAGGTGATGCACCTAAAGACGCTAATGTGATTGAGATAACGGGTAGCCAGTTCAAATGGGAATTCAGGTATCCCGGTGAAGACGGAATACTTGGTAAAAAATATTTTAAAAGAACTGATCAGGTAAGTAATCCATTGGGGCAAATGTGGGAAGATTCAACCAACAAGGATGATATTTATGTGAGTGGTGAACCGATGCATCTTGTGGTGAATAAACCTGTAAAGCTGATCATAGGAGCCAAGGATGTAATTCATGACGTAGGACTTGCCCAATTCCGTATGAAAATGGATGCCGTACCAGGTACACCAACAACCATGTGGTTTACACCTACGAAAACTTCCCGCCAAATGAAGGAGGAAACGGGTAATTCCAATTTCGTTTATGAAATTTCCTGCGATCAGATGTGTGGTCAGGGTCACTGGAGCATGCGCGGAGAAATTGTTGTAGAAACACAGGAAGAATTTGATACATGGATGGCTACAAAAAAATCAAGGTTTTATACCAGCTTCCCTGAACTGGATCCTTCAAATAAGAAGGCATCTGTTCCTGCTGTTGCTGATTCGGCTAACAAACAGGTAGCGATGGTTGAGTCAGGTAAATAAAAATAATACAATTAAAGACAGCCCAGGTTGTCATTAAAATAAAGAATATGAGCGAAGCATTGCATGTACATTCCGGAGTTGAGGTAGGACACGAAGTACACCATGACGATCATCATGGGCATCATCATCAGTCCTTTATTTCGAAGTATATCTTCAGTATGGACCACAAGACCATTGGTAAACAGTTTTTGATTACTGGTATTATCTGGGCTATTGTGGGAGGTTTATTCTCGGTGTTGTTTCGTTTGCAATTGGGATTCCCCGGTCAGTCCTTCCCAATACTTGAAACTTTTTTCGGACATTGGGCGAAAGGCGGAACCATACATCCTGAATTTTATTATGCATTGGTAACCATGCACGGAACCGTGTTGGTGTTCTTTGTATTGACAGCCGGATTGAGCGGAACCTTTGCCAATCTTCTTATTCCTCTACAGATTGGAGCAAGGGATATGGCTTCTCCGTTCCTGAACATGCTCTCTTACTGGTTTTTCTTCATGGCAAGTATTGTAATGTTATCTTCTCTGTTCATTCAGACAGGGCCTGCCAGCGGTGGCTGGACCATGTACCCGCCATTGAGTGCATTGCATGATGCGAGCATGGGTTCAAAAGCAGGTGCAGATATGTGGCTGATCAGTATGGCCTTATTTATTGTGTCTTCCCTGCTCGGAGGTTTGAACTATATCTCTACCATTCTGAACATGCGTACAAAGGGGATGAGCATGACTCGGTTACCTCTACCTATCTGGGCCATGTTCTTTACCGCTGTATTGGGTGTATTGTCTTTTCCTGTATTACTTTCTGGAGCTATTCTGCTGCTTTTCGACCGTAATCTTGGAACAAGTTTTTACCTGAGTGATATTGTTGTTGCCGGCAATATTCTCCCGAATGAAGGGGGAAGCGCCATCCTGTTTCAACACCTGTTCTGGTTCCTTGGTCACCCTGAAGTATATATTATTCTATTACCGGCCATGGGAATGGTGTCGGAAATATTATCGGTCAATAGCCGTAAACCGATCTTCGGTTATATGGCTATGCTCGGTTCGTTATTCGCAATTGCCATACTGGCCTTCCTTGTATGGGCACACCATATGTTTGTGACGGGATTGAATCCATTCCTGGGATCGGTGTTTGTGTTATTGACCTTATTGATTGCGGTTCCATCAGCAATCAAGGTGTTCAACTGGTTAACCACTTTATGGAGAGGCAGTATCCGGTTTACGCCGGCTACCCTGTTTGCGATAGGCTTTGTGAGCCTGTTTATCTCTGGTGGTCTGACAGGTATCTGGCTCGGTAATTCAACCATTGATATCCACCTGCATGATACCATGTTTGTGGTGGCACACTTCCACATTGTGATGGGTGTGGCTTCTTTCTTTGGAATGTTTGCCGGAGTTTACCATTGGTATCCGAAGATGTTTGGACGTTATCTGAACAGCACACTGGGATATATCCATTTCTGGGTAACAATAGCTGGAGCCTATCTGATCTTCTGGCCTATGCACTATGAAGGTCTTGCTGGT
Organism: uncultured Bacteroidota bacterium; assembly: GCA_946479535.1. Next base: position 2,078 of record CAMLGP010000103.1, on the reverse strand, counting down.
ATGCCACGCCGTTACCTGGATAAAAGTATCTGGCAATCTTTTAATCAGTTTGGTGACCTGGATAAGATGATCACCATTGTTTCAATAGTAGTGTTTGCGGTGCAATTGATGTTTGTGTTTAATTTCTTCTATTCCATTTTCAAAGGAAGAAAGGTTACTTCTACCAATCCATGGGGTGCAAATACACTGGAATGGACAACACCAATTAACCCGGGCCATGGTAACTGGACAGGTGAAATTCCTGAAGTACATCGTTGGCCTTATGATTACGGCAAAGATGGAAGGGAGTTCATCCCGCAGACTGAACCTATCAGTGCAAGTGAAAGCAAGCACTAGGGTTCTGGTCAGAACAGAATAGAAAAACAGCGAGAGCAGCGATGAAAAAGATCAAGGATTATTTGCAACTGATAAAGCTTTCACTGAGTATAATGGTGGTGTTCAGCAGTGTGATCAGTTACCTGCTGGCGCCGAAAGTGGTGGAGTATGACTGGATGATGATCGGATTGCTCTTTGTAGGTGGCATGTTGGTGACGGGAAGTGCCAATGCCATCAACCAGGTGGTGGAAAAAGATACAGACGCTATCATGAAACGTACTGCCAAACGGCCTGTAGCCGCAGGCAGAATGAGTGTACAGGAAGGATGGGCGTTTGCTATTATCACAGGCATTGCGGGAGTGGCGATACTGGGTTATTTTTTTAATCCTTTGTCTGCCGGGCTTTCCGCTTTCAGTCTTTTCCTCTATGCATTTATCTATACGCCATTGAAGAAAGTGAATTCAATAGCGGTTTTGGTAGGTGCAGTTCCAGGGGCCTTACCCTGTTTGATAGGATGGGCAGCTGGAGATGATGCTCTGACATTGGGAGGATGGGTGCTGTTTGGATTACAGTTCCTGTGGCAGTTTCCTCATTTCTGGGCAATTGCCTGGCTGGCTCATAAAGATTATAGTTCAGCCGGATTCAAATTGTTGCCATCAGATAAAGGACCAACAAAGTTTACAGCCATGCAAACCGTGATCTACTCTTTGTTGCTGATACCTGTGAGTGTGATCCCTTACTTCATAGGAATGTGCAGTTATGAAGATGTAAAAGGGATGATAGGACTGGTGCTGGTAGCTCTTGGAAATCTTTTTATGCTCTGGCGTTGCATCAGCCTTTATCAAAAGATGGATGTTGGTTCAGCAAGAAGGGTAATGTTTGGAAGTTATTTGTACCTGCCAGTGGTGTTACTGGCATTATTGATGAGCAAAGCGGGATAATTTCCCGTTTAAAGGATATTTAAACTATGAGTTGGGCAGTGAGTGAAAATCAAAGACAGAAACTACATCCACACAAGTTCACCATGTGGGTAGCCATAGCAAGCATATTAATGATGTTTGCCGGACTGACGAGTGCGTTTATAGTCAAGAGTAACCTGGTTGGTTGGAGAAATATTGATATGCCCAAAGTATTCTGGGCATCTACAGCGGCGATTGTTTCAAGCAGTGTGACCATTCAAATGGCGCTGCGGTCTTTCCGCCAGCGTGATATGAGGTTGTACAGATCTTTAATACTGGCCACTCTATTGCTGGGTATAGCCTTTGTGGTATTGCAATGGATCGGTTTTAAGGATTTGTGGTACCAGCAACAGATAACATTCAAAGGAGCAGCTGGTGCAGGTCAGTTCTTATATGTGATCTTTGGACTGCATGCATTGCACGTGATTGGAGGAGTGATAGCGTTACTGGTTTTATTTATTAAAGCGTTCTTTGGTAAAACGAAAGTATATAGTCCTGTTTCAACTGAAGTGGCAGCCACCTACTGGCATTTTGTGGATCTGTTATGGATTTACCTGCTGGTCTTCTTTATCGTAATAGGATAAACTAAATAAACGAATTAAAAATTAGAATTAACTGACATGGCTAATACAGCTACAGCGCAACAAACGAAATGGTGGAGTGGAGGGAAAAGCCCCTTCAACCTTGAGTATGGCAAGTTGATGATGTGGTACTTTTTGATGAGTGACGCCTTTACGTTTGGCGCTTTCCTGATCTCTTATGGAACCATCCGTTTCAGCCAGAACTTCTGGCCTGATCCCAACG
>CAMLGP010000102.1 GCA_946479535.1 uncultured Bacteroidota bacterium | reverse complement strand
GTGACAGCGTTTCCTGTGTAACAATATTCTTTGAATAATCGAAAAGTATATCCCCGGCTTCAATACGGAATTTATTATATCGATCGGGGTCCTGCGCAAACAGGTTTTTTACTTTAATTCCTTTGCTGGAGTTGTAGTGGTCATTCAATGCCCGCCAGGCAGCGGTTGTAACAGGATTGATTTTGGGGAACATGTCTTGCTTATTGTAACGTGTTATTAATTCAATTTATCTATCACCTCACAGGTTCTTGTCACCATTTCTTTGCTGATATCCAAATGTACAACCAATCGCACCCTGTCCACTGCTATGGCATAGGCCAGGATATTCTTTTCTTTCAACCGTTCCACCCACTGGGCTGCAGTAAGCGGGCCCGATACTTCAAATATGATGATATTGGTTTCCACGGGAAGTACCTGCTTTACAAAAGATTTTTTGGTAAGCGTATCAGCAATCTGCTTTGCATGTGCATGATCATCATTCAGTCGTTGAATATGATTTTGCAACGCATAAGTACCTGCAGCTGCAAGAAATCCTGCCTGTCTCATACCTCCGCCAAATACTTTGCGTATCCTTCTTGCCTTTCTGATAAAATCCTTTTTGCCCAAAAGCAGGCTCCCCACCGGGGCACCCAGTCCCTTGCTCAGGCAAATGGAAATGCTATCAAAGAGTTCGCCATATTGCCGCGTGGTTTCATTTTTAGCCACAATCGCATTCCAAACTCTTGCTCCATCCAGATGAAAGGCCAGTTTATGCTCCCTGCATACTTCACCGATCTTTTTCATTTCAGAAAAATCATAACAGCTTCCGCCCCCGCGATTGCTGGTATTTTCAAGCGAGACCAGGCTGGTCCTTGCCCGGTGCGGATCATCAGGGTTAATGGCAGCCTTTACCAGGCTGGCAGTTATTCGTCCGCGGTCTCCTTGCAGCAATTTAACCGAAGCCCCGGAATTAAAAGCTATGCCGCCACCTTCATACTGGTAAACATGGGATGATTCGTCACAGATTATTTCATCTCCCGGCTGGGTATGGCATTTTATCCCGATCTGGTTGGTCATGGTACCGGAAGGACAAAAAATAGCGGCTTCCATGCCAAATAGATTGGCTGCCAACGTTTCAAGCTCATTTATGGAGGGGTCTTCGCCAAAAACATCATCACCCACTTTTGCACCGGCCATGGCGGCCAGCATTCCCTCAGTTGGTTTTGTAACAGTGTCTGACCGAAAATCAATTATCATGAGGTGAAGGTAATTCCTCCGCCGTTGACTCCCAAAATATGCCAGTTGGCGAAGCTCCGGCTGTTATTAAAGCCTGTCATTTCTTACTTTAGCCGCAGGTATGAAGGAACCCTCCCCGCTTGAATATATTTTTATCGTCTTTTGCTGCCTGTGCCTTGCAGTAATTGGATTGTTCTTCCTGGCCAATTTTGGCCGCATGTTTAAAGGGCGAATAAAGAATGAGTGGTTACGGCAAAATACGGTGGCCTTCCTTAGTATTTTTTTCCTTGTCAATTCCTCGGCACCTGTAAGCGGTGGTTTTGTTTATGCAATCAATAAGCTTGGCTGGCTGGGTTTTATCGGAGTGCAGACGCTTGGCTGCCTGGTTTTTACTCTGGTCACTTATAATATTTGCAGATGGCTGGCCCATCTCAAAGAGCTTAAAAAACTATCTTTTGCAGCGCACAAACTATTGATATTGGGTGCCCTGGTGATCAGTTCCCTTGTCATTCAGGCGAGCCTGGTTTATATGGTTTACTACAAAGACCCCAACGTTGGAACTTTTTTAAAGTATAATTCCATTTCCATTATATATACTTCTGCTGCTGTTGGATTGGTATATGCGGTGGTGAATTACCTGAACATGCAGCAGAAAAGAAAATTTGATGAGAAGGAGCTTGAGTTAAGCCGGTTGCAGGAATTAAAAGCAAAGGCAGAACTGGATGCATTGCATTCCAAGGTCAACCCACATTTCCTATACAATGCTTTGAACTCAATAGCTGATCTATCTATAACAGCTGGAAAGAAGGCAAGACAAATGACAGTGGCACTGGCTGATCTCTTCCGCTATAGTATCAACTATAGTCAGAACAATTATTCAACGGTAAGAGATGAGGTGTCCATGACAGACGTATATCTGCAGATCGAAAAGATCCGTTTTGAAGACAAGCTTAATTACCATGTGAGGGTAGCAGAGGACACCAATCATTATCTCGTACCCCGCTTCATCCTTCAGCCATTGGTAGAAAATGCTGTCAAACATGGCCTAAAGGTAACAGGACAGATGTCCGAGATATTCCTGGAAACAAAAATAGAACAGGATAAGCTCATTATTAATATAGCAGATAATGGTCCGCTTTTTCCTGATGAATTGAATCCGGGATATGGTGTAAAAAGTGTTTACGATAAGCTGGACCTTCTTTTTCCGGGTAGCTATGAGATCCACTTTATCAATCATCCGCGTAAACAGGTATCCATTCATATTCATAAACTGATGAAAAATGAGCCAGGTGTTTAAGACAATCGTGATAGATGACGAGCCGGCAGCAAGAAGGCTGATGAAAAGCCTGCTGCAGGAACATAACGATGTAATAGACATTATCGCTGAAGCTGGCAGCGGTAAAGAGGCAATTCAGAAAATAGAAGAGCTGAAACCGGATCTTATCTTCCTGGATATTCAAATGCCTGATTTTACGGGTTTCGAAGTGATCGAAAGACTGAGCTCCAAACCTAATATCATATTCACCACAGCTTATGAACAATATGCAATAAAGGCTTTCGAAACTTTTTCCATTGATTATCTGCTTAAGCCGATCAAGGAAGACCGTCTTAACCAGGCAATTGAAAAGCTGAAACAGTTTGGAATGCTAAACCAGGCAATTAATATTAATAGCCTCCAGGATATCATCAAACAGATCCAGGCACCCCCCAAAACAACAGCCCTGCCTATAAAAACGGGTGATAGAATTATTTTACTACGTTTTGAAACGATTGTTTATTTTGAAGCGCAGGACAAATATGTGTTCGTATTTACGGCTGATGGACAAAAGCATCTGACTGATCAATCACTCACCTCGCTGGAAGAAAAGCTGCCCCCGCAATTCCATCGTATTCATAAATCACATATCATCAATAAGGAAAAGATCAGGGAAATGCACCGCCATTTCAACGGCCGCTATCTCTTTGTAATGGATGATAAACTGAATACCCGCCTCACTTCCGGCCGCACCTACTATGATCCCATCCGGCTGGAATTTGGACTTTGACAGTCCATCCAACATTTATTGCCATTCACTTCAGGAAACATACAACTGCCCGGAAATAGCTTTTCCCGAAGGCCTCCACCTTTTAGCTTCGTGTTACCGCTGTGGAACGGCATTTCCCGCCTGAAAGGCAATTCAAACCACTCATCCGAAAAACAGGTATGCCTGTAACCCAATTCTAAACGGTACGTCCAATAGGTGTGAACAGATTGCGGCCGGTCATCCCTGAATCGAGCCGTTTAATTTAAAACAATGTTCTTGGTAATGCAAAGTACCTACCTTTGAACTGTAATTAACAAAAACTAGTACTTATAACTATAACCAGATGAGAAAGCTTTTAACCCTGACCGCAGCAATTCTAGCCTTATCCGTTGCTAGTCAGGCACAAACAAAGGTGAGCGGAACCGTTATTGATGGCAATACCAAAACCATCGAATCTGCAACTATCACACTTTTACGCGCCAAGGACTCCAGTGTGGCCAAAATGAGCGTGGCTGATAAAACAGGAAACTATGCCTTTGAAGGGGTGGCACAGGGTAAATACCTGGTGTCCATTTCCGCCGTTGGCCATCAGAATGGGTATTCAGAAATATTTGATGTAGCGGCTGGAAGCCCTGCTCTTACCCTAAAAACGATTGAACTGATACCTCAGGCAGGAAATATTGGTGCCGTTACGGTCACTTCAAGAAAGCCGCTCATTGAACAGAAAATAGACAGAACTATCGTGAACGTGGAAGCTTCCATCACCAGTGTGGGAAGCTCTGCCCTGGAAGTGCTTGAAAAATCACCAGGCGTAACGGTAGACAAGGATGGTAATATCAGCCTGAAAGGAAAAGCTGGTGTTACAGTTTATATTGATGGGCGCCCAAGTTATTTAAGTGGCCAGGACCTGGCCAACCTGCTTCGGAATATGAACGCAAGCCAGTTGGAACAAATTGAGATCATGACCAATCCTCCGGCACGTTATGATGCCGCAGGTAATTCAGGTGTGATCAACATCAAGACCAAAAAGAACAAGCAGTTCGGCTATAACGGCAGCATTACTTCCGGTTATACCCAGGGAAGATATGCAAGGTTTAATGAAGGGTTTAACTTCAATTATCGCAAAGACAGGATAAATTTCTTCTCAAATCTTAATTATAGCAGCAATCACCGCGGAGAGGAGCTTTACGTTCAAAGGAATTTTCGTGATATCAATACCAAGAACCTTCTTTCCATGTTTGACCAGGGCTCAAAAATGGGAAATGAAAGCAAATATTACAGTGCTAAGGCAGGAGTTGACTATAACGCCAGCAAGAAAACAACTCTGGGAATTGTTTTAAGCGGATGGTATAGTCCAAGTTTATGGCAAAGTAATACCAACACCTCAATCTACAACCCCAACAGTGTATTGTCAGAAAAGGCATTTGCATATACCCAGAATAAGGAAAAATGGAAAAATTACAGCGGCAATTTTAATTTCCGCCATGTCTTTGATTCAGCAGGACAGGAATTGACTGCAGATATTGATTACATCGCTTACCGTTCTACCAGCAAACAACCACTCTACACTACCAATTATGATGCTTCGGGTGCACAGCTCCACAAAACAGATACTTTATTGGGCGATTTGCCCCAGGATATCACAATCTATAGTGCCAAAATGGATTACTCACTGCCTTTGAAGAAGGGGGCAAAGTTTGAGGCCGGCATCAAATCCAGCTATGTAAAAACAGATAATGATGCAAATTACGACAGCCTTATCAACGGTCAGATGGTGCATGATTACAACCGTAGCAATCACTTTGTATATACCGAGAATATTAATGCAGCCTATGTAAATTATACAAGGCCTATTAACAAAAAATGGTCCACTCAATTAGGACTTCGTTTGGAAAATACCAGTGGTAAAGGAAAACAGCTTACTTCCAGTCAGGCTCCATTCAATATCGACTATACTCAATTATTCCCTACAGCGTATGTGCAATACAATTTAAATGAAAAGAATCAGTTTGTAGTGAATTACGGAAGAAGGATCAATCGTCCTGATTATGGTGATCTGAATCCCTTTATTCATTTCCTAGACAGATATACTTTTGAGCAGGGAAATCCCAACCTCAGGCCGCAATTCAGCCATAATATCGAGTTCACACATACTTATGGAGGATTTCTTACAACCACACTGAATTATACTAAAACCAACAATATTATTCAGCAGGTACTGGAACAAAATGAAGCAACCAATGAAACTTTCATTAAGAAAGCAAATATTGCCAAACGTGACCAGGTAGGCATTTCAATCAGTGCCTACAAGCAGATTAAAAAATGGTGGAGTGGTAATATTTATTTCAATGGATCAAATAATCACTTTGAGGGCATTGTAAACAATGAACATATATCCATTGGCGTAACTGGCTGGATGGCCCAGATACAGCAGCAATTCAAATGGGGAAAGGGATGGAGCGCAGAAGTAAGTGGATTTTACAGAAGCAAATCAGTAGAAGGCGTGCTCTTTATTAAACCGATTACACAATGGAATGCAGGCTTCGGCAAGCAGGTTTTGAAAAATAATGGAACAATCCGTTTAAATGTCAGGGACATATTCGCGGGGGGCGTATTTAGAGGATATAGCAAGTATAGCAATGTGGACGCCCAGTTCAGAAATGTAAATGACAGTCGCGCAGGAAGTTTAAGCTTCACCTGGCGCTTTAACAAAGGAAAATCGAATTCAGCCGGCCAACGTAAACGGGGTGGAGCTGATGATGAGCAGAATCGTGTGAAAGGGGGAGGCAACTAATCGCCTTAACCATTTTGACCTGGTGATAATTTACAAAAAGATTGTGTTATCACCGGGTCTTTCCAATTTCCAGATCTCTACACCAACTCAATCCAGAATAAAGACCTGAGGCGATTACCCTAAGGCCATTTGAGCTTAGTAAAAAATAAAAACCTGCAAATGACACCTGCTATTTTTCTTTCCCGTACAAGCTTTCTCTTTACACTTTTATGCATTTTGATAATTCCTGTTCACGGACAGGATAATTCGGTTTCAGCAGAAAATAAAAAGCTTTACGATCAACTGGCTTATCAGGACAGTGTATTATTCTCTATCGTTTATACCTGTCAACCTGAAAAAGCAGAGATATTTTTTTCTGATGACATGGAATTCTATCATGATAAAGGAGGGCCTACCATTGGCAAGCAGGCATTCTTTGAAACCCTGAAGAAGAATTTCTGTGGACCCAATGCAACAAAATTGAGAAGAGAATTGGTCAAAGGTACAATGGAGGTATTCCCGATGGATAATTATGGTGCCATTCAAATGGGTGAGCATCGTTTTTATGTAACAGAACCCGGAAAGTCTGAAAGACTTTCAGGAGTGGCCAGATTCACCCATTTGTGGAAATTCACAGACAATCATTGGAAGATCACAAGAGCACTTAGTTATGATCACCAGGGTCTTACATCCAGTAATGTAACTCCATCATCTTCTTCTACTAATCAGGGCACACGTGATTCCATCTATTCTGCTGTTTTAAAAGAAAACAGAATAATTGAAGTGGTGCTTCCTCATGATTTCAATGAGAGCAAAAAATATGACGTATTGTATGTACTGGATGGTGAAGGAAACACAGGTATGACGCGCCAGATTGAAGAATGGGTCCGTGAAAATGGTTTTATGCCAGAACCAATTATTGTTGGCGTATATAATACTGACCGCAATCGTGATCTTACCCCAACGCATACTTCACCCAATGATAATTACGGTGGTGCAGATAATTTTCTTTCCTTCCTCCAAAAAGAACTGATTCCCTATATCACTAAAAAGTACAATGTAAAAGGTTCCAATGGAATATTCGGTCATTCATTCGGCGGATTATTCGCCATGTATGCATTTCTTACACGTCCTGAGGTTTTTGACAGTTACCTGGCAGCAGATCCTTCCTTCTGGTGGGATAACGGTTACATGAAAAAGCTAACAATGGATAAGCTTGATCCAAAACTGCACAGCAATAAATCATTATGGATGAGTGGGAGAGGAGGAAAAGAATCAGAGGGCATGGGAATTCCTTCCATTGATTCGATTTTAAAGGAAAAAGCTCCTAAAGGATTACAATGGAAATTTGTAGAATATCCTGGGGAAACACATAATTCAATTCGGTACAAAAGTGTTTATGATGGTTTGCGATTCTTTTATTCAGGATTTAATTCAAATCTGACCTTTCATCCCCAGGGAGGATTTGTTGAAAAGGGCAAACCATTCAAGATATGGTTCTTTACACCGGCTGATGGAAGTGTTCGGTATACAACAGATGGATCGGAGCCAACTTTATCCTCTCCACTGGCAGAACCGGAGATCACAGTAGATGGACCAGCACAGGTAATCATTAAATCTTTTTCACCTCGTGGTGCGTTTGACAAAGTCATCAAAGTTGATTTCAAATCTTCCACTTTAAAGCCGGTTGCCAAACCTAAAAAAGCCAAACCCGGTGGTTTGCATTATAATTATTACGAAGGTGCCTGGGATAGCTTACCAGATTTTTCCAAAATGAAACCGGTACTTTCCGGTGTAATGGATTCCGCATTTACGTGGGCAAAATTTCCACGTATAACCAATTGGGGAACCAGGCTGGATGGATTTCTTGAAATTAAAGAGGATGGGTATTATACATTTGGATTGAGCACAGATGATGGCTCTAAATTATATATCGGAAATCAACTGATCATCAATATTGGTGACCATATGCTTTTTGATTTTCATTTT
>CAMLGP010000101.1 GCA_946479535.1 uncultured Bacteroidota bacterium | reverse complement strand
CTACCCGGCCAGGGTGGCTTTCTTGATCGATTCGATAGTTTGCTGGTAGTTGGATTTTTTTATTTTTTGCTCTATATTATGGTTTTGAAAAACCAGATTAGCGACCTCAAAGTAACAGGGTGATGAGTAGAACAATTTATTGTATTAGTGGATTAGGTACGGACGAAAGGATTTTTTCCAAGCTCCGTCCTGTTGGGTATAGCTTGAAATATATCCCCCAGTTATTGCCAGATTCCCAGGAGTCGATAAGCGCCTATGCTGCTCGCCTCGCTGAGTTCATCAAAGAAGACAACGCTATTTTATTAGGCGTATCCTTTGGCGGAATACTGGGCATCGAGATATCTAAAATCAAATCCATACAAAAGCTGATCATTATTTCTGGTATCAAATCAAGCACTGAGCTGCCCGGCTGGATGAAGGTGGTTGGTAAATTGAAACTTAATCGTGTTCTGCCTGTAAAATCTTATAAGTTTACTGAGCGGATCGATAACAATCGACTGGGCATAACAACAGAGGAAGAAAAAGAGCTTGCCCAGGCTCTTCGCCAGGCAGCAGACAAAGCACATATGGAATGGGGTGTCAATGAGATATTTAACTGGAAAAACGAATGGATTCCGGATAACGTTTATCATATTCATGGAGACAAGGATCGAATATTTCCCGTCTCAAAGGTAAAAGCAGACTTTATCATTAAGGACGCAACGCACCTGTTGGTCTACAATCGTGCTGAAGAGGTGAATAAGTGTATTTGCAAAATACTGGAGATGGAATAATTAATATTATTCTATCTCTATATCATAAAGTGATTCTTTCCCCAATTTAATTACAATTCGTCCCAGCTTCCTCTGGAATCATTGCATCCGAAGTATTTGATGTGGTAATAAGGATCTTGTCAATCTTTCCTCCATCCTCTCTATAAGCAATTGTTAGTTTATGCTGCCCGGCCTCCAGTTTGGCACTGGCAAACCTGTTCCATTTCCAGGCTGTTCCGAGAAGACCAGAAGCGCCTGCATAAGGCATGTCATCGATCTTCACCCAGTAACTATCATCTGCACCTGTGGGTCCAATCGCTTTGGCGAGAAAATTATAAAACCCCGGAGTTTCAATGGTGAATGGAATTACAACAATATTCGCAGCGGTATCTGCTGAGGGTGCCGTCCTCGTATTATTAAATCCATCCTTTACAGCTATATATTTTTTGCCAGATGCCGTTGGGTCTTCACCAACATTCCAGTTTGATCCTGTAGTTCCACATTCTGCTTCCAGCCATATTTTGATTACCGGATCTTTATCAGGGAAAACAGGTTTTTTGGATCCCCACCAGTTAATCCAGCGCTGATAGTTAATATCGGGAAAAGGATTGATGGTAACATCTGTATTAACATTCTTCCCCAATAGAAATTTATCTACGAATGCTTCTATATATGGGCGCTCTGTTGTTGGGATATTACAGTGTGGGTGTTTACCATCAATATAAAAACCAAATCGATCTCCTACCCCAAATGTTTTCCATACTTCATGTGCGGCTCTCGCTGCCACATAATTCGATGGATTCGCCAGCCAGAAATAATCAGTATTGCCTGTTACCAGCAACGCCCTGGGTGCCACCATTGCCATTAATTCATGGTGATCATGTGGGAGCTTTGAAACATTCAATCCTGCAAACTGGATCATATCATCTTTAAACCACTGATAGCTTGTAGCACCCAGTCGCTCCACATCACCCAGTGTTTCTGAAACCCGCCATGCTGTAGCTCCACCACCGCCTGATTCCTGGGCAATGGTCAGTGCAATGCGTTCATCAAATGCTCCAGAGATCAGGGCCATCTTACCTGCATAAGAACAGCCTGTTACTGCCAGATGCTTCAGGTCTATTGGAAGCTTTGATTTAACCAGTTCCAATCCATCAATTACCCTGCTCACGCCCCAGGCCCATGCAGCATATTGCCCCGTATTCTCAATGTTCTGATCGGGATATAATTGAAAGAATGGATCAGTATTCTGAGGCCGGTTATAAACAGTAACCTGGTTATGTACAAAAGAGATCCTGGCTATGTTTCTGCTGGTAAATATGTCTGCGGGGATGCTACCATTCAAACTATTCATTCCTATCACTGCTGGAAAAGGACCTTCACCAGCTGGAAGAGAAACCATTGAGGTCAATGTTAGCGACTTCCCCTTCACAGTAACTGTTACAATCAGCTTTCCTGAGGTAGGTGTGCTATCAACATAGGTTGCTGTAATATTTTCGGGACGTGCAGGTTTTGTTCCGATCTCGTAATGCTGGAATTCTGCGCCTATTTCATTTCGCCGGCGTTCCCAATCCCCAAAGTTGGTAGAGCTCTTTTTGCACTCTGATTGCATGAAAGGGTCAGTTAATGGATCAATCACGGGCAAATTCTCCAGGGAAGGAAAAACGGGTGCCTTATATTTTGCTCCTGTATTTTCTGCATTGTAAACGAGAGGTAATTGAGCCATTGCCCCTGTGCTGAAGATAATAAGACCCAAAAATGGTATCAGGCGGGTTACTTTCATATTTGCTAGATTTCTGGGAGACAATAAGTCTTGCGGAACTGAGATCCGAATAGAATAAGACTTCAAACTAAGCAAATTCTTTTGCCACTAGCGTTACGGAAAAAACTATCCTAATGATTTTGATATTGATTAAGCTGCTGAAAGGGGTTAATGACTATTTATACCCTACCCATTTCCTTAATTCTATATTGAATAGCCAATAAATGCCATTGGCATAAGCAAAATTGAATGTCTGTTCCACTACTGATGTTTCAGGAAGCGATAATACTTTGTTAAGAAACCCTGTTTTGTTGTCAAACATTTCAATTTGTTTTTTGGTTATATTCAGAAATCCCTATTCCTGGCCCTTAATACCTGTATAAATCAGAGAATAGATATTAAAATCTTCATGTTCCAGAGTGGCGTCTTCATCCTCATCTGCTCCATCTGTTTTTTTACGTGTCCAATGGATCATCATGGAATCTGCAAGAGTACCATCGCTTTCATACATGTAAACCTGGCTGCCTTTAAGGAATAACACCTGCTTGTCAAGTGAATTAAAAACACCAACCGACTGTAAGCCCGGTTGATGCTGATTATTTGTGATCATCGTAATATCTGTTGGCATACCTGCTTTATCAAGTATATACGTAAACCAGCCAAGGTCACCGTGCCCGTTGCCACAGATGAGTTTGGTGGCAGGATTATACCACAGGCCACGCACATCCACTATTGTAGTTTGATCTTCTTTGCTGAGGCGCTTTCCGGTGGCATCAAATACACCAAGGGGATATTCAGCATTGCCAGCAAAGCAGGCATAGTATTTCTTTTGAACAGGATGCCACGCAACACTGGCGCCTCTCGTACCAGGCATATCGTCTTCAATTGTTTTTGGCATCTTAAGTTCCATTACTTTTTTAAGGGGAATAGGAGATTGAGCATGTAATGCAAATGCCCCGAAAACCAGAAGTATGCTTAGAAGGTGGCAAAGCTGTTTCATATTTCGAGATTTTGCTACAAGGAACCGAAAAGCAGAGGGCCGGGCAATACCTTCCGGAGGGTATTTACTTCTCTAAATCAGAAAAAAAAGAGCAGGTATGATTTGTTCATAACTGCTTTAAATATCGGTGGCTTGAATTTGGTAATTGGTGGATACCTGGAGCTTAATTCTCCTTTTTATAAATTCTTTCCGTCTGCGACCCTGATTTTGTAACGATGGTAAGCATGTAGACACCTGGTTTCAGGCTAGCTAAATCAAGTGCGGTACTGTTACTGTTATCAATCTTCCGCTGAAGACATTTCTTCCCTGAAATATCAGCAAGACTTATGAAAATTATCGGTTCGCCAGAAGATATGGTCACAGAATTATAAGCAGGATTTGGAAAAACTGTTGTTTTTACCGTATGTTCATTTTCAATTCTTAATATTTTACTATAATCAAACTTACCATTCTGGTCTACAAGTTTAAGTCGGTACAGTTGATAAGCCGTCTGAGAAGCAGCAACGGCAAAACTGTATTTGGATTGGAACGATGCCTTTACCATTCCAAGAGTATTATATGTAGTACCATTACTGCTTGTTTCTATTTCGTAATGACTGAAATTTTCTTCATTTTCTACCTTCCATTCCAGCATATTGCCGGAATCAGTTTTTTTTGCATCAAATGTTATAAGATGTGCAGGTAGAGTAATCAGGAAGCTTATAGAAATAGGGAATGGCAGGGCCACAACTGATGGCGTCCAATTGGCTGAGTTAAGCACAGCTGCTCTTAATACGGCCACATTGCCATTAAGTAATGTGCCTGAATAGCGATTATTGTCAATTGTACTTGTATACAGGAAAGAATATCCTCCAACAAGAGAGCCAGGATTAGCAGATGCGGTAGATGAAAATTGACAGGTAGTTACACCAGCCCATGATAGTCCGCCATATTGAACAGCTGCTATCAGGGCAGGAGACGCAAGGGAACCCTGGAATGCAAAAATTTGATCTGTGGAGGTAGCCAGACTCACATACGCTCCAGGCGTAGCTGATGCTGTTATACCTGTTACTGTACCGCTGGTGGCTGTAAGACTCGTCCTGCACCCAATTCGTACCTGGGTTCCAATTGGCATAAAAGTAGAAGCGGTCCATTTTATGCATCCATCATTTGCAGCACCAGTGCCTATGGAGCATCCATTGTTTTCATTTGACTGAAATCCGGATCCTGTCCAACCAAAATCAGTAAAATAAATTGTTGTTCCTGCATTGATATTTCTCAACAGCAGAAAGTCAATATCATCATCAAGAATGGCCCCATTGATCACATTGTCGGTAGAATTCCAACCAATTATTACAATATCACCTGCGGAAAGGGTGGAAGGTTGTGCCTGAGAGTTGAAACTGGTTAATAAAAGGCATAGAATAATTGTGAATAAGTAAAACTTTTTCATAAGATTTGGAGTTGTGTTAGACCACAATACTAATGCGAGTTGGTGAAAAGCTGAAGCGAAGATTCGATTGAATTCATTTTTTTTCTCTCTACAGACTGATATTGATTTTGCTCAATAGCTCAATACAGGAAAACACCTAACTGAATGAAGGAATTGGGCTTATTGTAAAAAAGAAACAGGGCCCCTTACTGCAAGAAGAACCCTGTTCTTAATTTACACTACGAACTATGAGAAAACGAAAACGAAACTTATATTAAGGCTTATCCCACCATACTCTTGTTTGCAGGTTATCAGCTCCCTGTCTCGCTATCGCTGCCTGCACATTACTGGTATTAACTGATACCTCCGGAGTAGGATAGCTTAACCTCCTGATAAATGGACCAGTGATCTCCTTACCCGGATAAGGGTTTGGCGCCAATGCCGGATAACCCGATCTCCTGAAATTGGCAAATGCTTCTGGCCCATTTAAGATAGAAGCAATTTGTGCATAAGTAAAAGCAGAGATAAAAAGTGAAAGGAGAAGGAAAAACACACAATCGTCCATAGCCTGGCGAGCAAACCAGCTTCGAGTTTTTCTTCATAATAGCAAGTTGAATGGTTAATATTCTTAATTCTCCCGAGAATTAAGAATACATGATTAGGGTACAAAATATCTAAACACTCCTACAAAAAACTTCCAATAAGCAGCACCGGAGAATATTATACAAAATCAGTAGGTTTGGGTAAATGCTTTTTTTAGAATGTGTTGTACATTTAAAACCTAATGGTGTTTGAATGAACCAGTTTACACTGCAACAAGGACAATCAAAAGAACTGCAACCGTTTCCACACATTACTGAATTTGCACTGAAAAGAAATAATTCTATCACGCTGAATTCATTTAATGCATCATTATCTGAAAGCATCCGTTTTTATTTTGTAATAGAAGGAAAGTTTGAATGGATCATTCAGCAGCAGCAGCATGTATTATTTCCTTCAGATCTCGCCATAGTGCTCCCTGGCCAAATGCTCGGCGCAGAAAAAGGATTCCTGGATATAGGCACATTGTTTTGGTTGCATATTGTTATCGATCCCAATGACCCACATACCAATTCTTTCCTTGGTAACTGGAGTCAGGTATTACCAGGTGAAATGATCACCATGAAAAAAATACTGGTATTAAACAATATGCCAGTGATCTCCAAACTAAAGGAAATTGGACCGGTCTTTCACAACCTTCAGAATGAAATACTGAAACAGGAACTTGGTTTCTCAACGCGTGTCAATCAATTACTGGATGAGCTATTTATACTTATTACAAGACAATTGACAAGACAGAACAATTCGCATCGTGATTTTCCCCAAACTTTCCTGAAACTGGAAGAAACACTTCGCAAGAATCTGTCTCATCAATGGACAGTAGAAGAAATGGCAGCCCTGGTGGGATTGGGTACAACTGCATTTAATGAAAAAGTTAAGAACTTTACAGGATTTTCACCCTTGAACTATCTTATCAATATTCGCATTTCGGAAGCAATAAAAATGCTGAAGCGACAAGATGTAAATGTTACAAACATTGCGCTGGAAACAGGATTTTATTCCTCCCAGCATTTTTCAACAACGTTTAAAAAACTGACAGGGTATACACCCAGCCAGTTCAGAAAGAATAATATTCCAAAAACTAACGACAATGGCTACAAAATCTGATTGTATCATTACCATTGAGCTGGGAACAAACGCTGTACGAGTGGTTGCCTTTGACATGAAGGGAAACAGCATTGGATCCCTGAAGGGCTCCTATCCTACTTTTCATACACAGCCTGATTATAGTGAGCAGGACCCGGAGCAGATATTCATTACAATGCTATATGTGCTGAAAAACCTGCTTACGGAACAGATCTATCCGCGCAGGTTTAAAGTGGTTTGTATTTGTTTCAGTGCCGCCATGCATAGTGTATTGCCAATTGATAAAAATGGCGTACCAATTGGTAATGCCATCACCTGGGCTGATAACCGTGGTAAAATAGAAGGGCATGAATTGAATAACTCGCCGTATGGCAAAACCATTTATCAGGCAACGGGGACTCCCATCCACCCCATGTCGCCCCTTATCAAGATCGCATGGCTGAAGAATCATGATAAAGAAAAATTCACCCAAACAAGTAAATTCCTGTCCATTAAAAGCTATATTATTCAGCAGCTTACTGGTGAATATGTTATTGACTATAGCCTGGCCTCTGCAACGGGTTTAATGAATATTCACAACATGCAATGGGAACCGGATGCCCTGGCCTATGCAGGAGTAAATAGCAACCGTCTTCCGTCCCTTGTACCTGTTTTTTCATCGCCCGGAAAGTTGAAAAAAGAGTTCCAGACTTCATTGGGACTTTCTTCAGCAACCAAGGTTCTTGTGGGTTCAAGTGATGGCTGCATGGCTACACTGGGTGCGGGTGTATGGAGTGATGATAAAGCGGTGATCAGTATTGAAGATAGTGGTGCGGTGAGAGTGGTAGGCAGGGAGGTGCTCCGCGATGAAAAACGACGCTTCTTTAATTATATACTGACCGAAGATTGTTATGTTTCAGGCGGACCTACCAATAATGGTGGTGTCATTTTTGAATGGTTTGCCAAACAGTTTGGGGATTTTTCAAAACCTTTTGATCTGGAGTTTTCCATGGAATCCCTGATCAATGAGGCCAATAAGGTAGTGGCTGGTTCTGATGGATTGATCTTCCTTCCCTATCTTCTCGGTGAAAGGGCTCCTATCTGGAATGCCAATGCCCGAGGTGTTTATTTTGGCCTGAATATTAAACATGAGAAACAACATTTTATCCGCGCTACCATTGAAGGCATTCTTTATGAGATATATAGTATCGGGAAGATCCTGGAAGAACACCGTACTATCAAGAACCTTTCCGTGCATGGCAGCTTTGCTTCCCTTCCTTTCTGTACGCAGATGATCGCCGATATATTCAATAAACCATTAACCCTGCGAAAGAACGCAGACAGCATAGCTTATGGCGCCTATCTGTTAAGTGCAACAGAAATGGGTATCTATAAGAACCTGGATCTGGCGGTGTAAAC
>CAMLGP010000100.1 GCA_946479535.1 uncultured Bacteroidota bacterium | reverse complement strand
TATTAAGACCATCCTTATAAGTAGCTACTACCTGCTTTTTCCATTCCGCCGCTTTATTATAATAGTAAGCCAAAAATTCAAGTAAAACAGATTGTGTAATTTTATGGAGGTTAAAATCCTGCCAGATTATATCCGGTTTATACAGGTCAATGATCTCTTTATGTTTGGCCAGCCAATATGCTTCGTTCTTTTCTTTTCCCTGCTGGCCATATAGTTTTTGAAGTTTAGGATCGTCTGAAACGGGCGCATCACTATAAAATCCGGTAATATTAAACGCATGATGCATGGAAAGGATCACTTTCATATTCCTTTTCCGGATAGCATTGGATAGCAGGCCTACAAGATCAAGTTGAGGACCCATGTCTTTTGCATTCCAGGGATTCACCTTGCTTGCCCACATTGAAAATCCATCATGATGTTCAGCCACGGGCCCTGCAAATCTTGCTCCGGCGTCTGCAAATAGCTGAGCCCATTCATCCGGATCAAACTTTCCACCCTGTGATTTAAGTTTTGGAGCAAACTGTACATAATTTCCGGCTTTATCTTTTCCTCCTGTAATAAATTTATCATACGGGAAATCGGTTACCTCTCCATATACTTCTTTGTGATGTTTATTTTCCTTTGAATCCTTTATATACATGTTCCTGGGATACCATTCATTTCCAAAAGCAGGAACAGAATAAATGCCCCAGTGAAAATAGATTCCAAACTTTGCATCCTTAAACCATTCAGGAACCGGTTTTGATCTCTCAAGCGAGGGAAATGTAGGTTCAAATAAGGGCTTCTGTGCTTTGGTTGAAAGCATACCTGCGATACAGGTAATTAATAGAAAAGGCGGCAATACGTGTTTATATTTCATAATCTGGTAGAATTCTGTGCAATTTGAAGACTCCGTCGGAAATGATAAATTTATATCTGAATCCTATGTTTTAGGTAGGTTAAAAAGACTATTTTTTATAGAAATCCGACTTTTAGTAACTTACAATTTTAATGGTTATGGCTAAACGGCTTTTACGACATACTTACTCATTATTGCATATTGAACAGGTGAAATTGGGCGTAAATTGGAATTATTCAAATGTTATCAGCCCCTATTTCCGAATATATTATATTGATGATGGAGAAGGACATGTTTACTGCGCCAACGAAAAGATCAGGCTTGAGCCCGGATATCTATATATTATACCCAGTTTTACCTTATGCCATCTCCACTGCGATAATTACCTGAGCCAGTATTTCATCCATATCCTTGAAGAATCTGCAGATGGTATTTCATTGTTTGAGAACAACCGAAAAATGATCAGTGTTGCTGCTACCAAAACAGACATTACCAACTTCAATCGATTGCTTGAAATAAATCCCGGCCGGGGAATAAATCGATCCGATAATCCGAAGGTATACGAGAAAAACATTTATTATAGCGGTTACCAGGAACTTAATAATCATTTAAGTGATTCTGTTTTCTTTGAAACGCAGGGAATCATCCTGCAATTCATTTCCCGCTTTCTGGGTTCCCGCAGTTTCAAAAAACTGAAAAGTGCACCGATACCTTCAAAAATTGTTGATTCAATGCATTTTATTCAATTGAATCTTAATGAAGATCTATCTGTTGCATTATTGGCAAAGCGAGCCAATTTAAACCAGGATTATTTCTCACGGCTATTTTTTCAGGCTACAGGAGGAAGACCTTTGGAATATGTACATTCAAGGAGAATTGAACGGGCGCAATACCTGATAGCTACAACCAATTTATCATTCAGCGAAATAGCAACCCAGACTGGCTTTGATAATGTTCACCACTTCTCAAGGATCTTTAAAACTATCACCAGTGTTACACCCGGGAAATATAAAAAGGCGAATGAGTTGATTTATTCAGAATAAGTAATTGGCTATTCACCCTACTACAACAATAATTTCGGCAGTCCAGCAAATCCGGAAAATGATATCATTGGCAAAAATGACCCTGCAAAAAAACAACAATATTTAAAGTTAGGGCCACGTCGGGAATCAGTCGGCCGGGTATTTGTTGCAGTTTATATTTTTACCTCAGATTGAAATTCATAGAATGGCAAGAATATTAATCACTGGATCAGCAGATGGCCTTGGGCAATTGTCTGCAAAGGAACTGATCCAACAGGGGCACAAGGTTGTATTGCACGCCAGGAATGCTGAACGGGCTAAGGAGGCAATGAAAAAGAACCCGGAGGCAGAAGCCGTATTAACCGGTGACCTGTCAAATAGGGACGAAACCATTCAGCTTGCCAATCAGGCCAATGAATCAGGTGACTTTGACACAGTAATTCATAATGCCGGTGTTTACCAGGTATCTGGCAAGCTTATCTATGCTGTTAATACAATAGCTCCGTATATACTCACCTGTCTGATCCAAAAACCAAAGCGACTCATCTACCTGAGTTCCGGAATGCACCAGGGTGGCCACCTGAATCCGGGAAACTTAAAATCCGGTAGTATTTCTTACTCCGATTCAAAATTGTATGTGTTGTTGTTATGCAAAGCAGTAGCAAGAAAATGGTCAGCCATTTATGCAAATGCAGTAGACCCTGGCTGGGTTCCAACAAAAATGGGTGGGCGGGGAGCGCCTGATGACCTGCAAAAAGGATATGAAACGCAGGTATGGCTGGCTGTAAGTAATGACGAAAAAGCAAAAGTAACTGGTCGTTATTTTTTTCATCAGCAGGAAAGGCGATCAAATCCTGAAGCTGATGATATAGATGGACAGGATAAATTTCTAAGTATATGCGGGGAGATTACTGGAATTGCCTTCTGATTCCAGAACTGCCATATCGCTTGAATTTATCAGTCTTCGCCTGGCATCCCGGGTTAAAGAAATCTCTACCTTAAAGTGCCCCCTATCTGCCAAACCGCTTTAGATTGATCCTTCCTGCTCTGTCCTGCCTGATGGGGTTTTGATATGCCTAAATCCTCAATGTTTCAATTGCTTAGCAAATTTTGATGGGGTTTTGATGGGGACTTCGAAGGGGTTTAAGTTTTCCCCTACGGTAATTTACAGCTTGTTGAATATTGATTTTTTTACCAAAACAAATGCTTGCGTATGAAGTCTAAAACTGCTCTACTGCTTTGCACCTTTCTATTCTCACAACTTCTACTCTGTCAGCTGTATGCGCAAAATGCGAACGTCACCGGAAAAGTCACCAATCGCTCTAATGGTGAAGGACTTTCTGGGGCTACCGTAACGGTAATCGGCGCTTCTACAGCAACCCAAACTGACGCAAACGGCAACTTCTCAATTAACGCTAAAGCCGGTTCTGTACTCCGGGTATCCTACATTGGGATGGCTGAAAAAGAAGCTGTAATTACTTCTTCAACTTCCCAGGTCTTCATTGAACTGGAACCACTGACTAATTCCATGAATGAGGTGGTTGTGGTAGGTTATGGTTCCCAGAAAAGAAGTGTTGTAACAGGTGCAATCTCAAGTGTCAAGGCAAGAGACCTTGAAAATGTTCCCAGCAACCGGATTGAACAGGCCCTCCAGGGCAGGGTTTCCGGCGTAACCATTGCTCAAAATAACGGTCAGCCCGGTTCCGGTGCCACTATCCGGGTAAGAGGCATTACTACATTTGGCGATGGTGGTAACAACCCCCTATGGGTGGTTGATGGTGTGGTAGTTGACCAGGGTGGTATTGGTTATATCAACCAGAATGACATTGAATCAATTGAAGTACTCAAAGATGCCGCTTCAGCAGCCATTTATGGCACCCGCGCTGCTACCGGCGTTATCCTTGTAACTACCAAAAAAGGAAAAGCAGGAAAGATGGTCGCTTCCTATAATGGATTCTACGGCGTATCATCTCCTGATAAAAAACTGGACCTTCTGAATGCCAGCCAGTATGCAGCTGTAATGAATGAAAGAGCAGTGAATGATGGTGGCGCACTGGTTTATGCTGACCCTAATTCATTTGGGAAAGGCACCGATTGGCAGGACGTTATTTTCAACAATAGCGCAAAACGCCAATCGCACGAAGTAAGCCTGAGTGGTGGAACCGACAAGTCTACCTTCTTTCTTTCCTTCGGCTTCCAGGACCAGGAAGGTATAGTTGCCACTGATATTTCTAACTACACCCGGAAGAATATCCGAATTAACTCTACACACAAGATCGGCAACATGTTCACCTTCGGTGAAACAATTGGTTACTCTCACCAAAAAACACTAAGCCTAGGCAATACCAACAGTGAATTTGGTGGACCTTTAAGCTCAGCCATCAATCTTGATCCTATAACACCACTGGTTATTACTGATCCTGCCGTTGCTAATTCCGGTCTATATCTCAATCCTGGTATTATCCGTGATGCAAATGGCAATCCTTATGGCATATCAACCAAGGTAGGCCAGGAAATGTCAAACCCCCTTGCATATGTTCAGACAAGATTGGGTCGCTATAACTGGTCTGATGATTTCGTAGGAAATGCTTACCTCGAAGCAGCTTTACCAAAAGGGTTCAAACTCAGATCTTCACTCGGAGGCAAACTCGCTTATTGGGGTGGACAGGGCTTTACTCCCATTTTCTATTTAAGTCCCACGGTAAATAATATTATTCGCAACAATTACAACAAGTCGAATAATAATAGCCTTAACTGGAATATTGAGAATACTCTTACTTATACCAATAGCATTGGAAAACATGATTTCACTGTGCTGGTAGGCCAGGGTTCTTATGTTGAAAATATTGGTGGTAATTCATCCGCTACTATTTACAACCTGCCGATCAGCTCCTATAAGGATGCTTCTTTCCGCTTTAATATCCCTCAGTCTGACCGTGAATCCGGTACAGGAGATAATATCCAGCACAAACTGACTTCTTTATTTTCCAGGATAAACTATAGCTATGATGATAAGTACCTTGTTCAGGCTATTATCCGCCGCGATGGTTCCACACGCTTTGGTTTAAATAAAAAATTTGGTGTGTTCCCCGGCGGATCAGTAGGCTGGAATGTTCACAAAGAAGATTTCTGGCAAAACATCACTGTGGTGAAACAGCTTAAGCTGAGAGCCAACTATGGTGTGGTTGGTAATGATGCTATCAGCGAGTTTGGATATGCAGCTATTGTTGCTGGTGGCTATAATTACACTACTGGCTATCCTACTCAGACCATCTACACCGGATATGCTCCGCAATCATTGGAAAATCCTGATCTGCATTGGGAAGAAACTTCTCAGGCAGATATCGGTTTTGACGCTCAGGTCTTAGACGCGTTAACAATAAGCTTTGATGTTTATAAGAAAAAAACAAAGGGGATCCTTCGTCCTATCGTAATTCCTGGTTATGTAGGCGTAGCAAGCGCACCTGTGGCCAATGTTGCCACAATGGAAAACAGCGGTATTGAACTGGAACTGGGATATCGCAAAAGGATTGGCGAGTTCAACTTCTCTGTAAATGGAAATATTTCTTACCTCAAGAACAATGTAACCTATGTAGCAGCTGATACCAATTTTATTGGCGGTGATGCCAGCTTCCAGACCATGGGCGCTATCACCCGTACACAGATTGGCCAGCCTTACAATGCTTTCTTTGGTTATAAATCAGCAGGTGTTTTCCAAACGCAGGCAGAGATTGATAATTACAAGGATAAGAACGGAAATGTTATTCAGCCCACTGCAAAACCTGGTGATTTCCGCTGGATGGATCTGAATGGTGATGGAAAGATCACGAGTGACAACCTGGACAAAATGTTCCTGGGCAGCAGTCTTCCCAAATATACTTTTGGTCTGACACTGAATGCGGATTACAAAGGATTCGACTTCATGGTATTCTTTACCGGAACAGCAGGCAGCAAGATCTTCCAGGGCTTAAGAAGACTGGATATCGGCAATGCCAACTTCCAGACAAGGATCCTGGGCCGCTGGACAGGTGCTGGTACTACCAACGATTATCCTCGCTTAACTGCAGCTGATCCAAATGGTAATTACAGCAAGATGTCTGATTATTATCTGGAGAAAGGAGATTACGCACGTGTTAAACTGTTACAGCTGGGTTATACTTTGCCAGACAAACTGGTTCAAAAGATCCATGCAAGCCGCATTCGTTTTTATGTAACTGCAGAAAATTTGTTCACGATCACCGGTTATACTGGGTATGATCCTGAGATCGGCGGACAGGTGCTTGGACTTGACAGAGGTGTTTATCCCCAGGCACGTTCAATTTTAGGCGGAGTTCAATTACAATTCTAATCATCATCAAATAACGATTATGAAATTCATTAAAATTCTTTGCATCGCTACCCTGCCAGCGCTTGTTTCCCTGCTGGCCTGTAAGAAAAGCTTTGTGGACATTCCACCGAAAGGGCAGTTCTTATCAGAAAACTATTATGCCAATAAAGATCAGGCCTTCGCGGCACTGGTAGCTACCTATGATATCATGCGCAAAAATTCAGGTGGCTTTGAAAATATGCTGGCGCTCATGAATGCCGGTTCAGATGATCATTTCGCTGGTGGCGGTGGTCCAACTGATGGTAATCAGATCCAGGTATTTTCCAATTACACCATAACTCCTAACTCAGTTGCAGGAAGCTACTGGAGTGATTATTACCAGGGCATCTTCAGAGCGAATGTGCTTTTGAAAAAATTACCCGATATTCCCATGGATGATGCTTCCAAAGCAAGATTTGGCGGAGAAGCTAAAGCACTTAGGGCATTCTATTATTTTACGCTGGTTACAATGTTCAGGAATATTCCATTAATGCTTGAGCCATTAACAGCTACCAATATCTATGATGTTGAACAGGCAAACCCGGCAGATGTATATACACAGATTGAAAAAGATCTTACTGATGCCATTAATGTACTGCCTGCTACTCTACCCTCCACAGAATTAGGTCGCTTCACAAAAGGTGCTGCCAAAGCTCTGTTGGGAAAAGTATACCTGTATGAAAAGAAAATGCCACAGGCAGTTGCACAACTGGCTGATGTAAATGGTCCAACACCGGGACAGACCAGCACTTATGGCTATAAACTGGTAGCCAATTTTGATAATCTCTGGTCTGTAAATGCCAAATTCAATACTGAATCCATTCTTGAAGTAACCCATACCAATCTCGGAAGGTCTACCTGGGGTAACTGGGGAAGCAGCTCTGATGAAGGAAATTCTTTTGCGCAGATGGTTGGCCCAAGAAGCTATCTGAAAAAGAATGCTGCTTTGGCACCTGATATCTATGCTGCGGGATGGAGCTTTAGCGTAATCACACAGGATCTTTATGATTTTATCAAAAACGACCCAAGGTTCAACGCGACTGTATTTGATGCTGCCGCTTTAAAAACAGCCAATATCATTGACTATACTGCAGGTTATATGAATACAGGATACTTCCTGAAAAAATTCCTGCCAAAAGCTACTGATGTAACCACACTGGGTGGAAACACTGAATTGAATTTCCAGCAGGGAACCTATATCATCCGCCTCGCTGATACCTATTTGATGGAAGCTGAAGCATTAGGTGGAACTGGAGCAAGAGCACAAGCCTTATTGGATGCTGTTAGAGCAAGAGTTGGACTGCCCTCTGTTCCTGTTTCCATGCAGAATATCAAGAATGAACGCAGACTGGAACTTGCAGGGGAAGGTTTCAGATGGTTTGACCTGGTAAGGTGGGGTGATGCGCCAACCGTTCTTGCAAGCCGTGGATTTGTTGCCGGCAAACATGAACTGTTTCCCATTCCTTCAAGAGAATTACAGGGAACAAAGCTGAAACAAAATCCCAATTACTAGAGAGTATTTTGAATGTTGAAATTGGGAAATTTTGAAATTAGAATTCGAATTAAGTCCCTTAATTAATAATAAGTTGAAATATGAAAAGAAAATTTGTTAATTATATACTTCCTGTTGCACTTGCAGGTTTGCTTGCAGGGTGCGAAAAAAAAGAGTTCACGGCAAGGCCACTATCTGAGTCTAACCTGGAAGCAGGGTTTACACTCACTACAGTGAATGCCAATAACTACATTGCCCAGGTAAAAGATAGCAGTTATATTCTGTCAAAATGGGATTTTGGTACAGGATCCGGCGTAGCAGTTGGCAAAGCCACTGAAAAAGTATTTTTCCCTGATGCCGGCTCATATACAATCACCCACTACGCAATAG
>CAMLGP010000099.1 GCA_946479535.1 uncultured Bacteroidota bacterium | reverse complement strand
CATATGTTGATGCATAACAGGCGAGGAGTGGATTTCAGTCATTATAAACAAACCTCTTTTCTTAGGCGTATTATGCGGAGAATGGCGCTTAACCGGCTTAAAAATATAGATGAGTATTTAAACCTGCTCCGTGAAAGTAAAACAGAAATTGATGAATTGTACCAGGACCTGTTGATCACCGTTACGGACTTTTTTCGCGATCCCGAATTGTATAATGCACTTAGTACACGCATATTGCCTGAACTGCTAAAATCCCGGAAAGCAACGGATCCCATTCGTATATGGATTCCGGGATGCGCAACAGGGGAGGAAGCCGTCTCAATTGCAATCACGCTGCTGGAATATTTGGGAGAAAAGGCAATTACCACTTCTATCCAGATTTTTGCAACCGATTTGAACGAAAAAGCTATTGCCAAAGCCCGGGCAGGGATATACCTGAAAACCGCTCTTCAAAACATGTCGCCCCAGCGTTTGCGAAGGTTCTTTGTGAAATCGAATGTGCATTACCAGGTGGTAAAGGTCATACGTGACATGTGTATTTTCGCCCCTCACAATTTATTGAAAGATCCTCCTTTTTCCAGGATGGATGTGATCAGTTGTCAAAATGTGCTTATTTATCTGGAATCAGGACCTCAGAACAGGATCATGCATTCTTTTCATTATGCATTAAAGCCTACTGGCTACCTACTCCTTGGTAAATCAGAAACAATTGGTAATGCCATTGACCTGTTTGATCAGGCCAGCAAACAATTTAAAATATATACGAAACGTCTTGTAAAAACACCACTCCAACTTGATTTTTCAATTCGTACACATCCTTCTTCTATTGAGTTGATGAATGATGACTTACGAGACGGCAACGGAACAGTCATCCAGGAACCTGATCTTGAAAAGGAAACAGATAAATTATTATTAAACCGATATGTTCCAGCCAGCGTGCTGGTTAATAAGAATCTCGAAATATTACGTTTTCGCGGGTCTACTTCAAGATTCATAGAGCCCGCTTCCGGTAAGGCCAGCCTTCATTTGCTGAAAATGATCAGGGAGGAACTTGTCTTTGATCTGCGCACTGCCATTCATCGTACAAAAAAGGATAACAGTTTTGCTAAAAAAGAAGGGATACCCCTGGTTTTGGATGGTGTTCCCCTGGAAATTGATATTGAGGTAATGCCCATCAAGAGCACCGGCAGGGATGTATTTTATCTGATCGTTTTCAAAGACCGGCCTGTACCAAAACCGGGTGTTATAAAAAGATCCGGCGCCACTAATAATCATCATGCAGATAAGCGGGTCAACACTTTGGAAAGCCAGTTAAAAGAAGCACGCGATAGTATCAGGATCATTACTGAAGATTTTGAAGCTACTCGTGAAGAACTGCAATCAGCAAACGAAGAGATTCTTTCTTCTAATGAAGAGCTGCAAAGTATCAATGAAGAACTCGAAACCTCCAAGGAAGAACTTCAATCTACCAACGAAGAACTTACAACTATCAATGAGGAATTACAGATACGAAATGCAGAATTAAAAGAAGCAGGTGATTATGCCAAAGCAGTAATAGAGACTATGCATGAGTCCCTCATTATGCTTACAGGTGATCTCAAAGTTAGAACCGCCAATAAAGGATTTTATCAAACGTTCCATGTTACGCCTGAGGAAACAGAGGACCAATTCCTTTACGAGCTTGGTAATGGCCAATGGAATATACCGGAATTAAGAAAAAACCTGAAGCTTGTCCAGACCCGCAATATTCCCTTTTATAATTTCGAAGTCACACATAATTTTCCGGGTATTGGGGAAAAAAGCATGCTGTTGAATGCACACAAATTTCCAAGGAAAGATGACAATGATTCTTTGATATTATTGGCCGTACAGGACCTGACTGAACGCAAGAAAATGGAGGATACGCTGAAAAGTAATGAAGAACGTTTCCGTTTGCTTGTACAGAATGCCTCTGATATTATTACTGTATTTGACCAGGATGGCACCATCAAATATGAAAGCCCTGCCATTGAGCCTTTGTTAGGATATAAGCCGGAAGAAAGAGTGGGCCGTAATCTTAATATGGACCCGATAGTGCATCCGGAAGACAGGAATATTAAACTGGACCTGTTTAGATCAGCCATTGACAACCCGTCAAAGAACCTTTATGGAGAATTCCGCCTCCGTCATAAAAATGGAACCTACCGGACTATTGAAGCCATTTTTCGTAACCTGCTTCATGACACTAAAATAAATGGGATCATTGGCACTTATCGGGACGTTACTGAACGGAAAATCCTTGAACATCAGAAGGATGAATTCATAGGAATTGCCAGCCATGAATTGAAAACTCCGGTTACCAGCATAAAAGGGTATACCCAGATCCTTGAAAAAAAGTTTAAGGATTCAAAGGATAAACAATCAACTGAATTACTGGGTAAGCTGAATACCCAGATAGACAGGTTAACCAACCTCATTGTGGATCTTCTTGATTTTACCCGTATTGAGAACGGGAGGCTTAAGTTTAGGGAAGAAGAATATAATATTAATGAGCTTATAGAGGAAATAGCAGATGAAATGCAACAAACCACTTCTACTCATACTGTCATAAAAAAGCTCGCCAGGCCGATAATTTTAAATGGTGACCGTTATCGTACCGGGCAGGTGTTGACAAATCTCCTCAGTAATGCGATAAAATACTCGCCCGGGGCAAAAAAAGTCATTGTATCTTCTAAAATTGAACCTGATAAAATAATTATTGATATTCAGGATTTTGGTATAGGTATTGAGGAAGAATTGGTTGATAAGGTTTTTGACCGCTTTTTCCGGATCACAGATTCTTCTTACAACACTTTTTCCGGTTTAGGTTTGGGTTTATACATAGCTGCAGCTTTTATCAAGCGTCAGGGAGGTACAATCCAGGCTAAAAGTAGCAAGAATAAGGGCTCAACCTTCTCATTTTCGCTACCTCTAAATCAAACTTGATGAAAAAGAGTGTTTCTTCACCATACTCCCGCCCCTCCTTAAAGGTGAAGAAAAAGATACTTGCAATTGATGATGATGAGGGAATACGGGACATCCTAAAAATCATATGTGAACAGGCTGGGTATTGTATTGAGCTAAAAAGTGACGGAAATGATGTGTTCCATAATAAATTCGTTATTCCAGACCTCTTCCTGATCGATAAACAACTTTCGGGCACTAATGGTCTGGATATTTGCAGGTATCTCAAGGGCCAGGATAAGACCCGGGCTATCCCTGTTATTATGATCTCTGCTTCTCCTGATATTGGAAGGCTTTCAAAAGAGGCCGGGGCTGATAACTACATAGAAAAGCCTTTTGAAATTTCATACCTCCTGAAGATGATATATCAGTATACGAATTTGGGTGAAAATGTGAGAGTAGAACCGGCACAACCTTCTGAGATTCATTAAGATAATTGTAATCGCATACTTCCTGTTGCCTGAGCCCCAAGGGGCCGCCCCTCACTGCAAAAATTTCTGCCTGATTCTGCAAAAATGACAAGTGAAAAGTCAGTTTTTCAGCCATTCGCTGAAAGGCATAAAAACTGCTATGCCATTTTAAAAACAAGGAGGATATTATGACAAACACAATGGCAAAAAAACAAAATGGAGAAGTTTACGGCGGTTCCTTTGGAAATGTGGTTGACAGCCTCTTCCAAAACAGCTTACGCCGGTTCTTTGATGACAATTTTTGGGAAGCTGATAACCGCCGGTCCATGGGGACTGTGCCGGTAAACATCAGGGAGACAGAGCAACATTATGAACTGGATGTGGTTGCACCCGGATGCCGGAAGGAGGATTTTAAGATCAATGTAGAGGATAATCTGTTAACCATTTCCATGAACCAGGCAAATGAAAGAAAGCAAAAGGATGAGAAAACAGGCTGGGAACGAAATGAATATATTCAACGGGCTTTCAGCAGAAGCTTTACGCTGGATGAGACTGTTGACCTCAATAATATCAATGCCAGCTATACTGATGGCATCCTGCGTTTGCAATTAGGAAAGAATGAAAAAGCTAAAAAGCTATCCAAAAACATCACTGTTAGCTAATTGATTTTCATTTCAAAATATCTGAATTTAAAAAGCCTAAACCATGAAACAGTGTTTTTATGATCAGGTAATACAACCTTTAAGAAACCTGGTGAAAAGGATCAGCAATCGAAGAAATAACGATAACGATCATTTTAATGATCCTTATTTAATTTTTTAATGTGTAGGTTTAGTTTTGACAGAAACAATCCCGGTCTATAGGCCGGGATTATTGTTTAAAATTGGTGGATTCTCCATTCAGAGTGAAACTATCATAAAGATTTCTTCACATATTGGTTAGGTGCGCCAGGTGTTGGTAAGCTGGCGTCTGTCTGAATAATGAAGTCGCTGCAATTTTCATCGGTATCATTACCATCAGGATATCTTCCCACGCTTTTATTGGGCTGATCAGCTGTTGCAGGTGGTCTTCGGCCTGCGTTAGGTGAAATGGCTATACAACCTCCCTGCTTTTGTGTGCCTTCTAATGTTGCGATCTCCGGGCTTGTAATTGTTCCGTTAGCACTTGAACTGCTTTGTTTTGATCCATAAACCATTCCATCAATCAATACTTTATTATTGGCATCCATCAGTGCAATTGAGCCGGCAGTAAGTGATATGGGAATTCCATACCATTGATCCGGATTTTGTGGTCCCTGGTAACCTGCAGTTGTAATTTCGCTTTC
Source organism: uncultured Bacteroidota bacterium (assembly GCA_946479535.1). The sequence continues at coordinate 3,397 of CAMLGP010000099.1, read as the reverse complement.
ACTGATAGGCGCACCTGTTAAATGGCGCTTTAGCAATGTGCTTTCGAGTGTAATACCTGATCCCAGGGCCTGAACGGCATCTCCGCTTTTGTGTGCAAAACGGGTGGCAGGTGAGAAGCTGATCCCGGTGCCTGGATCAGAAACATCAACACCTGCCATGTGATTAAATTTAAGTGGCGTGGTCAATTCTATTTCGCCCCCGGGTAAATTTGTAGCACCACGTGGTGGAGCTGTTACTACATTGACAATGTTCTTTATCCTCACCAATTCTTTTTTAGCTCCCGTACTAATAGTTAATACATCACCAATAGTCATATTGGCATTGTCTGTAACCTTAATGCTTTTATCACCAGCTTTGGCAGCTACTGAAAGACCTGCCTGTGTGGCTGCTTTACCAACTTTGGTTACAGTGACTATCTCATAATTGCCACCCATATCAATTCCCATTTTTTGGCCTACTGCAAAACCAGTTGCATTAGTAACCGGAAGATTAGTAGAACCAATTGGAAAATGGAGCCAGGGTCCTGTTGAAACAGGGATAAACAGTGTTGTCATTGGGGAAGCTGCAGTTCCCAAACTCGCAATCTTACCTTTCTCGCCATCAATGTTAATTGACTGGCCCACCTCCAAACCTGTAATACTTCTTAATAGAATAGTTTTGTTGCCCGGAAGAACAGGCACAAGTAATCCCGAAGTGGAAAGGCCAAGCAGATAAAAACCATGAGCAGCCAGTCTGGTTCCGGAGGGTATAGCGCACAAGTTCACGGGAGCCCATCCACTCTGTGTATGTATGATCTTCCAGTTTGAAATATCTATTTCATTTGTTGAGGCGTTATACAATTCAATAAATTGATTGGTTGTATTGTTTGCCGTGTTGAATTGTACTTCGTTTATTTTAACAGGAGCAACATTTCGGATGCGCTGGGTGGTTGTCTCTACCTGCATTTTCACATTTCCCGTATTCATCCATTCAACCTGACCAGATAGAAAACCGGCATCCATTATCGCCGGAGAAGTTATTTTGAAATTGACATTTATTTTTTCATTTGCATGAACGGGACCAGGAACTATTTTTGTAGCCTTGCCTGATTCTGATTCCTGTGCGCTCCATCCCTTTGGCACTGCAATACTCAATTTTACATCTTTTATTGTGGCACCTGTTGTATTGGTGAAGGTCAGCGTAACGGGTTGATCAGACTTTGGTATAAAAGATAGTAAACGTGAAAGGCTCATTCTTTCAACATCATACCTGGCTGCAGCTATATTTTCCTGGACAGCATCCGTTGTTGCTTCAGAACACCTTCGTAAAAAGTTCCTGCACTTCCGTTCCCATTATCTCCTCCATTGCCCAATAGTATACCGCCCTTCTTATTCATAGGATAATAGGCGTTGCTATTTGGGGTGCCGGGCCGGATGCCGCTATAGTAGGTAGTGAGACTGTCCTTTTGTGCATCACCTCCGCGGAGATCCCATTTGTTTCCACCGCCACCATCAACGAAAGCACTCACAAATGCCCAGTTGGCAATAGTAGGTACTTCATTCTTTTTGGGATGATAGCCTGAGAACAGACCTGCTTCCATATCAGACATGATCCACGGACCTGAGCCATTGCCAGAGCCCCATGCCGTAGCGGTACCATAATAAGTTGTTTCCATTGTTCCTGTACCAACTGCCCTGCCATTTGTAGAGGAGTTGCCATAATCAAAGCAGCAGCCACTTGAGTAATGCTTTCCGTTTATCACATAATAAATCCCTTCTGGTTCATCATTGATGGCGATATCTTTTGCATTATTATTACGCAATCCCATTCCCGGCATAATATAAACTCCATAAGCTTTGTGGCCATTTATTGTAACTGGAGCCATATCAGCAATCGGTAATGTATTAAATGCACCCTTGGCAGGCCCTTTAAAGGTTCCCGGTGGCACCTGTATAAGGTCATTTCCCTTTCCTGATTGGTCATATATTTTTGTGATCCAGCCAAGTGTGTTTTTCAGGAACGCATCCTGTGCTGCAGCATCTGCATAACCACCCGCATCGCTTTTTGTGGGTCTGGAGAAGCCGATGTTCAATGTCCTGCCGTCTGATTGTCGCATCACCTGGTAAAGAGGGCCATTATAAGTTGCAGACAACACGCGAGTGGTACTGTGGGCGGCCACACAGGGACAGCCAGCCTCCGCATAGATATCACAGGGGCCTTTTGATCTTAATGCAACTTTTTTGTCTGATGCCTGGGCTATTGCCTTTGTTGATAAACAAAATGGAAGCGAAAAGGCCAATGCTATGAAAATCACAAATCGGTCTTTCTTCTTTGTCATGAATAAAATGGATTGCAGCTTCATACATGAATAGTCTCTGTTAAGTTACCTATACTGGTTTAATTTTAAATGTACGAGAGGAGAAAGTACAAAATGTATAAGATTAACCGCCGAATAAGCTTATACGCCATGTTAAAGTGATATGCTTAATTTGGAGGTCTTCTAAATATTTCCGATCGATTTGCTTGAAGACAATACCATAAAAGAATTACAGGACAGGATTGCTTTGTCTGAGGATATGAAATCTTATAAAGAACTTTATCTCCTGATGTTTGATAGTCTCTTTAATTTCTCCTATTCCTATGTAAAGTCTAAGGAAACCGCTCAGGAAATAGTGTCGGATGTATTTATAAAGTTATGGCGGATCAGAGCTCAATTGATGACAATTGACAATTTAAAATTGTACTTATTCGGCATGACTAAAAACCTTTCTCTTACTTACCTGGCCAGGGCTTCAAGGGGCATCATTCAATTGGATGACATAAATGTGGATGAAATGGTTACTGAATCGGCAATTGAAGTCAAAAATCCGGAAGAAATATATATATCAAAAGAAATGGCCAAAAATGTTTTGCAAGCCATCCGGAACCTGCCCACTCAATGCCAGATTATTTTTTCACTGGTAAAGGTTGAAGGTTTAAAATATAAAGAAGTAGCCCGGCTACTTAATATTTCGGTTTTTACAGTGCGTAACCAGGTTGCGATTGCCATAAAAAAAATTGAGGACGCCCTGCCGAAAATGTCTAAATTTCATATCCCCTTTCAGGATAAGTTTTCAAACTCCTGAGTTTTTTCTAATAACAGCCCCTTTTTGCCATTTTTTGAAAAATTTTTGCCTGGCGGTTGGTACATATTTGCCATTTTAAGAGTCTATCTAAAATAGAGGAGTATTAAATGTCACAAGATCTACGGATTAATTTACTAATCAGTTTGAAATTAACTGGAGAAGCTTCACCAGAAGAATTAATGGAGCTTGATACGCTTGTAAAAGATAATCCTGATCTATTTGAGAGGGTAGAGAATATTACCAGCCTTTGGGGCCAATTAGGAAGCCATTCAACTGGCCTGGCCGAAGCTTC
>CAMLGP010000098.1 GCA_946479535.1 uncultured Bacteroidota bacterium | reverse complement strand
CTGTGCAAACGGGCAAGCGAATTGGCGTGATCGCCACATTGCCAACAACACTTCAGCCTACCAGTGATCTGGTAACAAGAAGAGCCGTTGTGGCCAATAAACAGATTGAACTTACTTCCAGGCTTTGCGATGGCGCCTTTGATGCATTGATGAGGGGTGATGCGGCTACGCATGATAAAATGGTGGCAGCTGCATTGAAGGAGTTGAGTGAAAAAGTGGATGTTATTGTATTGGCGCAGGCTTCAATGGCAAGGGTGGTTGAAACATTGGACCCTTCAGACAGGAAAATACCAATACTGGCCAGTCCGGCGATTGCCATTCAACACCTGGCTTCCATTATATAAAAGGTAATGAAACGGTTTTCTAAAATATCCTTAATAATAAGTACGCTAGCGGTAATTGTATTGCTTGCTGGTATTGTAATGCAGAATGAATGCATCTATAAACCATCGGCAATTGTGTTGAGTGTAAGCCTGGCTATTGGCCTGGGTACAATAGAATCATTAAAGGGATTTCGATATACCGCCTGGATCATTGCAGCGGTGGTAGCCGGGATGATTTATCCTGGTGCATTTACTCATTGGGGTTCTTTTGACCTGCGGAATAAATGGCTGATGCTGGTGATCATACAAATGGTCATGTTTGGAATGGGGATACAGATGAAGCTGAAAGATTTTTCGGGACTGATGCAAACCGGAAAGGGTGTTGCAATTGGATTGTTTTGTCATTTCAGTATTATGCCAATGATGGGATTGCTTTTGACGAAACTGTTTCATTTTGAGCCGGAGATTGCGGCGGGAGTCATACTGATCGGGTCCTGTTCAAGCGGATTGGCTTCCAATGTAATGGTGTACCTGGCAAAGGCAAACCTGGTATTATCGGTAATAGTTACAGCGATGGCTACTATGGCAGCACCATTTCTTACCCCATTATTAATGAAACTGCTGGCAGGAGAATTAATTGCCATTAGTATTATAGGTATGATGATGGAGATCATCAAGATTGTGATTGTACCTATTGGAGCGGCTTTATTGCATGATTACTTGCGTACGGCGAAGGGTAAAGGAAGGAATTTTGTTTACCTTCTGTTTGCAATAGCAATTGCCTGGCTGCTGTTTTTGGCTTTAGGGGGATGGAGTTACTTCCAGGTGAATATCCACAATAAACAGGTATTACAATCAATTGAAATAACTGGATTCCTGCTGGCCGCAGTTGTGGCAGGCGTTGTTTTTCATCAATTGAGCCAGGTATGGCCAAAACTGGATGGGATCATGCCTTACTTTTCCATGTTTGGCATCGTCTATTTTACATTAGTTACTACGGCAGTGGGAAGAGATAATTTGATGCAGGTAGGGCTTTTACTGTTCCTCAGCTCTGTGATCCATAATGGAGCGGGTTATTTCTTTGGCTACTGGCTGAGCCGGTTGTTTAAACTGGATAAGAATTCTGCAAGGACAATTGCGTTTGAAGTGGGATTGCAGAATGGGGGGATGGCATCAGGACTGGCTGCCAGTATGGGTAAACTGGGAACGGTGGGCTTGCCGGCAGCTGTATTTAGTCCTTGGATGAATATATCAGGTTCTATCCTGGCGAACTACTGGAAGAAAAGGCCAGTGAAGGAAGAAGATGAGTTAAATAGGAAAGATAATTAAGGAATGAAAGAGAAAATACTAGTTATAATATTCTGTTTATTTGGAACGCTGGATTTATTGGCTCAGAACTCAGTGGCAGATTCCACAATGAAAAGGATATATGAAGAAGTAAAGACGCCTTATAAATATGGACTGATCATTGTACCTGCTGACAACTCCAAAAAAATTGATTGCCCTTCTGTATTCAGGAAAGGAAATGCCTGGTACATGACCTATATCCAGTTTGATGGAAGGGGATATGAAACCTGGCTGTCGGCAAGTAAAGACCTGCTGCATTGGAAATCCCTGGGACGGATAATGTCTTTTTCAGATACTACACAATGGGATAATAATCAGAAAGCAGGGTATATTGGATTGCAGGACCCTATATGGGGAGGTAGTTATGCCTTGCAGTCTTTTAATCATAAATACTGGTTATCCTATATTGGAGGAAAGGACAGGGGATATGAAGCCGGGCCGCTTGCTATAGGGATCGCATCCACTGATAAAGAACCATCTAAAGCGCACGAATGGAAGAGACTGTCACAGCCGGTTCTATCGTCAACGGACGCTGATGTACGCTGGTGGGAAAATAAGAAATTATTTAAGAGCACTGTTATCTGGGATAAAGAGAAAAGAACTGGTTACCCTTTCGTAATGTATTATAATGCCAATGGGGATTCAAGTGGAAATAAACCAAAATGGAGATGGTTTGAGCGGATTGGAATGGCTGTTTCAGAAGACATGCTACACTGGAAAAGATTTGGTGATGAACCGGTGGTTCATCATCCAGTTGGAATTACCGGTGATGCAGTGCTTCAAAAGATCGGGAATCTTTGGGTTATGTTTTATTTTGGTGCTTTCTGGGAAGGCAGAAAGGATGCTTTTAACCGGTTTGCCTGCTCCTATGATCTGGTGAACTGGACCGACTGGAATGGCGATGATCTTATTAGATCTTCTGAACCATACGATGAACAATTTGCACACAAATCTTTTGTCGTGAAATTTAAAGGGGTAGTATACCATTTCTATTGTGCCGTGAATACAAAGGATCAGCGGGGAATTGCAGTGGCTACATCAGTTGACCAGGGGAAGAGCAGTATTAACTTTGTGAATCAATAAATGCAAAACGTCAGATATTCCATTGTTATCCTATTGTTTCTGTTTGTGTATGCAAGTCATGCACAAACGGGACCCACAGCTTTTGCCCAGGCTGAAAAGAATTTTGCCAATCCACCTGCATCAGCCAGGCCCTGGGTATTCTGGTACTGGATGAATGCTGCTGTTTCCAAAAAAGGAATTACTGCCGATCTGGAGGCAATGAAACAGGTGGGTATTTCCGGTGCGTACCTGATGCCCATAAAGGATACAACTTCTCCTCCACAATTTTTGCCAGCTGCAAGGCAACTAACACCTGAATGGTGGTCAATGGTAAAATTTGCCATGCAGGAAGCAAAGCGATTAAACCTGAAACTGGCCATGCATGTGAGTGATGGGTTTGCATTGGCTGGAGGACCATGGATCACTCCTGAATTATCTATGCAGAAACTGGTATGGACAAAGTCATATATTAAGAAAGGGCAATCAATTAAAGGCCCGCTCCCACAACCGGAGACCCTGGAAGGTTACTATAAGGATATTGCTGTACTGGCTTATCCAGCAAATTCCTCTAACGCTTTTCGGGATAAACCACTTGTTCCATTTGTTACTACAAGTTTTAATACAAGGGCTGATTTTCTGGCGGATGAAAAAAATCAGAAAGAAACATTCCGTGGTGATACGATATGCTGGATTCAATATAATTATACTGAGCCATTCACCTGCCGGCAGATACGCATTCATACAGGAGGAAATAATTATCAGTCGCACCGCCTGATTGTTCAGGCCAGCAATGATGGAATAAACTTTACCACAGTTACAAGACTGGAGCCGCCACGCCATGGCTGGCAGGATACGGATGAAGACGTTACACATGGCATTCCCGCTACTACAGCCACTCATTTCCGGTTTATATATAATAAGGAAGGGTCTGAGCCCGGATCAGAAGATCTGGATGCAGCCAAATGGAAGCCGGGACTGAAGGTGATGGGTATTTATTTATCTGATGAACCGGTGATCAATCAATATGAAAGCAAGAATGGATCTATCTGGAGGATAAGCAGGAATACAACAGAGTTACAGGTGCCTGATTCATTGGCTGTTCCCCTAAACAGCATTATCAATCTTAGTGGCAGGATGAATGCTGATGGACAATTACAATGGACACCACCTTCAAATTCAGATTGGATTATAGTACGAATAGGTCATACTTCCACTGGTCATACCAATGCAACGGGTGGAGGAGGAAAGGGGCTTGAATGCGACAAGTTCAATGCAGCTGCTATCAAATTGCAATTTGATAACTGGTTTGGGAAAGTGTTTGAAAAGGTTGGACCTGGACTCGCGAAAGAAGTCCTCAAAATATTTCACGTAGATAGTTGGGAATGTGGAAGCCAGAACTGGAGCACTAATTTTGCAGTGGAGTTTAAAAAAAGAAGAGGATATGACCTGAATCCTTACCTGCTGGCAATTACAGGTGTTCCATTACAGGATGTTGCTACTTCTGAAAAATTCTTAAGAGATGTTCGCCAAACCATTGCAGAATTAGTCAATGATGTGTTCTATAAAACATTGAATCAGCTGGCTCATGCAAAAGGCTGTCAGTTTAGTGCAGAATCGGTAGCACCGACCATGGTAAGTGATGGGATGCTTCATTATAAGAATACAGATATTCCCATGGGAGAGTTTTGGCTTAACAGTCCAACGCATGATAAACCCAATGATATGCTGGATGCCATCAGTGCAGCTCATATCTATGGAAAGAATATTGTACAGGCAGAAGCTTTTACCTCTGTGCGAATGAACTGGGGTGAGTATCCTGGAAATCTGAAGGCTATCGGTGACCGGAATTTTGCATTGGGAATTAACAAGATGGTATTGCACGTATTTGCACATAATCCGTGGATGGACAGAAAACCAGGTATGACATTGGATGGAGTGGGATTATATTTTCAGCGGGATCAGACATGGTTTAAGCAGAGTAAAGTATGGATCGATTATTTAGCCAGGTGTCAGTACCTGCTTCAAATGGGCAAGCCAGTGGTGGATATAGCTGTGTTTACAGGAGAAGAAGTACCGAGAAGAAGTGTATTGCCAGACAGACTGGTTAGTACATTGCCAGGTATAATTGGCAGGGATAGAGTTGAATCAGAGAAGAGACGACTTGCCAATATTGGAGAACCACTACGAACCATACCAGACGGAGTAACTCATTCAGCAAATATGGCTGATCCGGAAAACTGGATTGATCCATTGAACGGTTACGCTTATGATTCGTTTAATCCAGACGCTCTTCGAATTGCCACTGTAAAAAATGGGAGAATTGTATTGCCGGGGGGAGCCAGCTATGGGATGCTGGTTATTCCTGGAAAAACGGCGATGCAACCTAATGGAGGGCTCATGTCTTTGCCAGTTGCAAAAAAACTATTGCAATTGGTGAAGGAGGGTGCTATCATTCTAATCAGTGAGGAGTACACAGCAATTAGCAGCTTAAAGGAAAGGGGTGATAGTTTAAGTTCAGTATTAAAAGAATTATTTAAGAGAGGAAACAGAGGCAAAGTGATAACCGCTCCCTATAGAGATTCTACATTTGCTTTGCTTGGAATCCAAAAGGATGTTATAATTGAAAACAATGATCATTCAATTGCCTGGGTCCATCGCAGAACAACTGACGAAGACGTTTATTTTATTTCTAACCAAAAGAATCAGCAACAATTTATCAATCTATCAATGAATATAAAGGGAAGAATCCCAACATATGCGGATCCGCTGACGGGAAAAATAACCCCATACCCCCTGTACCGGGAGGAAAAAAATGGACGGATGAAATTAAAACTTGATTTATTTCCCAATCAATCAGCCTTTATTGTTTTCAGAAAGACTAAAAGCAAAAAAACAGAAGTATTTAAGCCTGAGGGTGAAAATATTATGGTGGATGAAATATCAACCCCCTGGACCGTTCAATTTGATCCGGCCAGTGGGGGCCCTAAAAACCCCGTTATATTTTCTGATTTAAGGAGCTGGACTACGCAGGAAGATTCTCTTATTCGCTATTACTCCGGAACAGCCACTTATCATAACAAGTTTGATTTGCCCAATTTTTATGGAAAAGTGCGTATAAATATAGATTCCATTTTTAATATTGCTACTATAAAAATAAATGGTAAAACAGCAGGTACAATATGGACGCCACCCTTTAGTATAGATATTACCTCTTTGGTAAAAAGCGGTGTAAATGCTGTGGAAATAGAAGTAACTAATACCTGGGCCAATCGATTAATTGGCGATAGTCGACTGCCTGCAGAAAAAAGGTTAACCTGGACAACAGCTCCATTTCGTTTATCTGGCAAACCATTATTGCCAGCCGGATTGGTTGGCAAAGTAAATATCATAACGCAATAATTGCTGCCCAGAATATGAAAAAAAGCATCCTGTTTATTTTATTGTTTGCCGGGATTATAGCCTATGGCCAAAATGCCAGCTATAATATTATTTGGACTTCACAAAGCCGTAATTCATCCGAATCAATGCCCTGCGGTGGAGGCGATATTGGTATGAACATATGGGTGGAAAAAGGAGAACTCTTCATCTATGTAGCCCGCAGTGGCAATTTTGATGAGAATAACGCCTTATTGAAATCTGGCCGTATTCGCGTGAACTTAACGCCAAATCCTTTTGCCGGTACCAACTTTAAACAGGAATTGCATTTACAGGAGGGATTTGTAAGCGCTGAAGGAGAGAACAATGGCGTAAAAGCAACAGTGAGAATATGGGCGGAAGTGTATGATCCCGTTGTTCATATCGATATCAGCAGTAATAAATCCATTTCAGCAGAAGCAACTTATGAAAACTGGCGCTACCAGGACAGGGTCTTAACTGCAAGAGAGAATTTCGCTAATTCCTGGAAATGGGCGGCGCCTAAAAATAATATTGGAAGGAAAGATGTAATTGATTTTAATAAAAATGGCATTCTGTTTTATCACCACAACCAGGAAAAGACAATCTTTGATATCACAGTAGCTCACCAGGGTCTGAACCTGGTAAAAGAGCAGTTGTATAATCCTCTTCGCAAACTGGCATTCGGTGGTTTTTTTGAAGGGAAGAATTTCCTCCCTGCCGGAACTTCTGATGGGATTTATTTGGATACTGATTTCAGAAGCTGGAAGCTGAAGAGTAGATCTTCCACAAAAAATCATTCTTTAATCCTCTATTTGCATACAGCACAGGTAGAATCAATTGAAGCCTGGAAACGGTCACTGGATTCTCTTCTACAGAAAACATTGACCAATTCCAGGACTGCCTTTAACAGAACACAAGCGTACTGGAAGGAATTCTGGAACCGCAGCTTTATCCGAATTGATGAAGGTCATCCTGGTACTGAAGCCTGGGAAGTAGGACGCAATTTTCAATTGTTCCGTTATATGTTGGCCTGTAATTCCAAAGGTCATTGGCCAACAAAGTTCAATGGTGGATTACTGACTGTGGATCCTATTTTCACTGATTCCATCAATAAGAAGCTTACTCCCGATTACCGGAACTGGGGTGGAGGATTACATACGATGCAAAACCAGCGACTGGTTTATTTCCCTGCAATCAAGAATGGTGACTGGGATGTATTACAATCGCAATTGGAGTTTTACTTCCGTATATTGAAGAATGCAGAACTACGTACCAAATTTTACTGGAAGCATGGCGGCGCCTGCTTTACAGAACAGATGGAGAATTATGGGTTACCTGATTATGCTGAATATGGCACGGACAGACCAGTGGATTATAATCCCGGAGTAGAATACAATGCCTGGCTTGAATATACATGGGATACCGTATTTGAATTTTGCCTGATGATGCTAGAGGAGCAACGTTATACAGGAAAGGATATTTCAACTTCTATTCCTTTCATTGAAAGTTGTCTTCAATTCTTTGATGAGCATTACCAATACCTCGCTAAACAGAGAGGAAGAAGAGCGCTTGACGGAAATGGAAAACTTATCCTGTACCCAGGTTCCGGAGCAGAGACTTATAAAATGGCAAATAACGCTACCTCAACAATAGCTGCCCTGCAAACAATACTTAAAAGATTATTGCAATTGCCATCGCAGTATGCAACACCGGAAAAAGTGAAACAGTGGACTGAACTATTACAACGTATCCCCTCCATTAATTTCACTTCATTTAATGGCCATCCAACCATTTCACCGGCAAAAACCTGGGAAAGGGTGAATAATACTGAGTCAACACAACTCTATCCTGTTTTTCCCTGGGGCATCTACGGAGTTGGAAAACCAGGATTGGATACTGCTATCAACACATGGCTTTATGATACCAACGTAGTAAAATTTAAAAGTTATGTTGGATGGAAACAGGATAATATCTGGGCTGCGCGCCTTGGTTTTGCAGATGAAGCCTGG
>CAMLGP010000097.1 GCA_946479535.1 uncultured Bacteroidota bacterium | reverse complement strand
GTTTAGTGGTTGATCATTTTTGTTTGCCAGAGCATTTACACCGTTGGATAATTCATTCCAGGTCTGTTCAAGCTCTTTGAAAAAGTTTTCACCTTTCTCTGTTAGTGAAAAATATTTGCGGGGTGGCCCCGAATTGCTTTCTACCCAACGATAAGTAAGCATTTCTGCATTTTTCAGGCGGGTCAACAGTGGGTACAGGGTTCCCTCAAGGATTTGAAGGTTGGCAGCTCTCATTTCCTCCACAATGTCACTGGGATAGGCCTCACCCCGGCGAATAATGGAGAGAATACAGAATTCAAGAATTCCTTTCCGCATCTGGCTCTGTGTGTTCTCAATATTCATATCTCCGACTTTTATAGTTAAAGGAAAATGGCAGTATTGACTTTCAAATCATGGCAATACCTGGTTCTGGTTTTCTACTGCCATTTTCCAATTATAGATCAAAGATAGGGTGATATTTGGTACTATGCAAACTAAAGTACCGGTTTAATTAAGGTAATGTTCTATAAAAGGGATGTTTATTTGCTATTATATTATTGATAAACAATAGTTTACCTTCCCTAAGGCATGTGCAAAAAAAATTTGGCCCATTTGGTAAAAGGCCAAAATCTATGACAAATGGAAAAATTCTGAACTTATTAGTTGTTTGTAGTGATGAACGCCAGTTCCTCGGAAGTGGGTTTAACTAGCGCATATCTGATAACCCGGTTTATCAGCATTTCATCCAAAGCATCAATTGCCTGGGAATAATTTGCATTTTCACCGGCTTTGAGTAGTATCATTAAATCTTTTCTGCCTCCTCCATTTACCGAAAATTGATCCAGCCATTGCTGCTTTTCCCTGATAATTTTTCCCAGACCATTTTTTAGATCTAATGTTATTGGAAGGATTTGGTGATTTTTAAATGCTTCCTCCCAAAAGCCCTGGTAATAATATATCTTGTTTCCTCCGATCAATACAGTTAAAGTAGCGTGTTCACCTGTGGGTGTTTTTGGTCCATCATCACGTGGCATATTAAGAGGGGTAACCGCTGGTTCCGATAATCGGGCAGTAATAACAAAAAAGGTAATTAATAAAAATCCCAGATCAACCATTGGGGTCATATCAACCTTTAAGCTATGCTTCTTTGCGCGGCGTACACCGGCCTTCTGTCGGAGAGTTTCCGGCCCTTCTGATAATGCAGCCATATATTTGGTTTAAATTGAGATACGGGAAGCAATAAATTCCACATTAATAAGCGGTATTTCGATCAATCCCTTCCTTTAGAGCTGGCTCTGTTATTGCTGTTTATTTATATATAATAACAATCATGAAAACAATTATTGTTCCTACTGATTATTCTCCGGCAGCCACCAATGCCGTTAACTATGCCGCTGATATGGCGCTCGCCATTAAAGCTGATTTGTTGGTGGTTCATATATTCCAGATCCCAATTTCAGTAGCTGATGTTCCCTTAGCACTTGTATCGGTTGAAGACATGCAAAAGACAGAAGATGAAAAGATCGCTTCCCTAAAAGCAGACGTAGAACATATTACTTCAGGTAAGATTAACATTACTACCCAGGCACGCATGGGAAGCGTGATTGATGAACTGAAAGAAATTTCCAATAAAACAGAACCCTTTGCCATTGTAATGGGTACAACCGGTTTATCAGCAATTGAAAGAACATTGTTTGGAAGTACCTCACTTGCCGCAATTAAACATCTTACCTGGCCCGTGATCTGTGTTCCAAAAGGAAAAGAATATGGTGAAGGAATTAAAAAAATAGGATTTGCCTGCGATCTTCAGGACGTTGAGGATACAACCCCATTTGAGCAGATCACTCATTTTGTAAAAGAATTAAATGCAGAATTGCATATCCTAAATGTGGAGCAAAAAGAACCCAGATCAGATATTTCAGAGCAAACCGCAATATTGGGTACCGCTATAAGCGAGATGAACCCTCAATTTCATTTCATAGATCACAAGGATATCGAAGATGGGATAAATGAGTTTGCAGAAGAAAATAACCTTGACCTTGTAATCGCCATTCCTAAAAAGCACAAGCTATTGGAGAAATTATTCAAACCCAGCTCTACAAAACAACTGGTCTTTGAATCACATATCCCGGTAATGTGCATACACGAATAATTCTGTAAAAGTATTGTTTAAAACTCGGCGCTCTTGGGTGTTCTCGGAAAAGCAATTACATCCCTGATATTATTCATACCTGTAACAAACAGAACCATTCTTTCAAATCCCAATCCAAACCCCGCATGTGGAACAGTTCCAAAACGGCGAGTATCCAGATACCACCATAATTCTTCACCAGGAATACGCATTTCCTTCATTCTCTGTTCCAGCTTATCCATTCTTTCTTCCCGTTGTGATCCGCCCACAATTTCGCCAATGCCCGGAGCAAGTATATCCATGGCGGCTACAGTTTTGCCGTCATCATTCTGGCGCATGTAAAACGCTTTGATCTCTTTGGGATAGTTCATCAGGATCACTGGCTTCTTGAAATGTTTTTCTACCAGGTAACGTTCATGCTCACTTTGCAGGTCCATTCCCCAACCAGTAATTGGGTATTGAAATTTCTTCTTTTTATTGTGATTGCTCTCGCGTAATATATCAATCGCTTCTGTATAAGTGAGTCGCTGAAAACTATTCTGTAAAACAAAATTCAATTTCTCAATCAATCCCATTTCACTGCGCTTATCCTGTGGCAACTGCTTTTCTTCCTCTGCCAGACGCTGGTCAAGGAATTCCAGATCTTCCCTGTTATTATCCAGGGTAAATTGTATAATATAACGGATAAATTCTTCAGCAAGATTGGCATTGTCTTCCAGGTCATAGAATGCCATTTCCGGCTCAATCATCCAGAACTCGGCAAGATGCCTGGCAGTATTACTGTTCTCTGCGCGGAATGTAGGTCCAAATGTATAGATCTCACCAAATGCTGTTGCACCCAGTTCTCCTTCCAGTTGTCCACTTACCGTAAGATTGGTTGCACGTCCGAAAAAATCCTCTTTGAAATTGATACTACCATCTTCATTTCTTGGAGGATTATCAAAAGGCAATGTGCTAACGCGGAACATTTCACCGGCCCCCTCTGCATCACTGGCTGTAATGATTGGCGTATGCATATACACAAAGCCCTTTTCATGAAAGAATTTGTGAACGGCAAATGCCAGTGAATGGCGTATTCTGAAAATAGCACCAAATGTATTAGTCCTGAAACGCAAGTGAGCAATTTCACGAAGGAATTCCAGACTGTGCTTTTTGGGTTGCAAGGGATATTTTTCTGCATCACTATCTCCCAATATTTCGATGGCATCTGCTTTCAGGTCCATTTTTTGTCCTTTTCCCAGTGAAGGAACCACAGTTCCACTCACTTTAAGCGATGCAGAAGTTGTAATTCGCTTTAACAGCTCTTCCGGAAATTTACCCAGCTCAACCACTACCTGCAGATTATTGTTGGTAGATCCATCATTAAGAGCAATGAACTGGTTGTTTCTGAAAGTACGCACCCAGCCCATCACGGTTACCTGCTGGTTTTGGGGCTCAGTTGCAAGAAGTTCTTTTATTTTGATGCGTTTGTTAAACATAAACTGGTAAACATAACGGTAAATTGAATCCTGTACCACTTTTGGTGGAACAGTTTAGGGCGGCAAATATAGCCACAGATTGCCGCGATTGTGTCGATTTATAGCAGGTTTTCAGCGATTTATCAGGGTTTCGCCTTATTCCGTGCGATCAAAAATTTTTGTTTTTAGGATTTTTACCGTATACTTGCATCTGATAATAAACTGATTAGTAATAGTTCTCCCTTTAACCGCTCGTCAGTTACCCAAAGTTTTCCATTCAAATAATTCAATTTTTTTCAGAGCTAAGATTGGCCTTCCAAGTCGTGATAACCACAAGATTTTTGTATGTATGATATTTTACAATTGAACGAGATGCTCGTTCCCGAGCTGCTTGACATAGCAGAACAGCTGAACATACCCAATACCAGGAAGATGGACAAACAGGAACTGGTCTTTAAAATACTGGATAGCCAGGCAATTGCTGGCGCCAAAGCAGGAGCAGGTACTGATGATAAAGGAAAACGCAAAAGAATTATAAAAGCCTCTACCGGCATTACAACTGAAGAAGCCGTAGTAGAAGATAATAACAATGAGAAAAAGTCTCCCAAAAAACATACTCCTATGCCCGCAAAAAAAGAGGATAAAGGCCCTATAAAAAGAACCCGTAAGAAGATAGAAGGCAAAGAGCATAATGAACCCGTAGTTGAACAGGCAGAAGAAATTGCTGAACCCGTTACCTCAGAGAATGACAATGAAGAAACAGAGACAGAAGGACCTTCCCGTGAAAATGAAATGTCAGCTCCAGAAGCTCCAGCACAAAATAAGGTATACCCACAACGCAGGGAACAGAATTTTAATATAGAATTTGATGGTGTGATTCTTTCAGAAGGCGTATTGGAAATGATGCCTGATGGATATGGTTTCCTTCGCTCCTCTGATTACAACTATTTGTCATCTCCAGATGATGTTTATGTATCACCTTCCCAGATAAAATTATTCGGATTAAAAACAGGTGATACTGTATCTGGGGCTGTAAGACCTCCCAAAGAAGGAGAAAAATACTTCGCACTACTGAAGGTTGATAATATCAATAATAAAAGTCCTGAAGAAGTACGTGACCGTGTGCCGTTTGATTATCTCACACCTTTGTTCCCATTCGAGAAATTAAATCTCTTTACTACGCCTGGTGATTATTCCACACGAATCATGGACCTGTTTACCCCCATTGGTAAAGGTCAGCGTGGATTGATCGTTGCTCAACCAAAAACAGGAAAGACCATGTTGTTGAAAGCAGTTGCAAATGCAATTGCTGAAAATCATCCTGAATGTTACCTGATGGTAGTTCTGGTTGATGAACGCCCTGAGGAAGTTACGGATATGGAAAGAAGTGTGAGAGCAGAGGTAATTGCTTCCACCTTTGATGAACCCGCTGAAAAACACGTAAAGGTTTCCACTATCGCTCTGCAAAAAGCAAAACGTCTGGTTGAATGTGGACATGATGTAATAATCCTCCTGGATTCCATTACACGTCTGGCCAGAGCCCATAATACTGTAGCTCCTGCATCCGGAAAAGTATTATCCGGTGGTGTGGAAGCAAATGCAATGCAAAAACCCAAACAATTCTTCGGTGCCGCCCGTAAAATTGAACATGGTGGTTCACTCACCATCATTGCCACAGCCCTGGTTGATACGGGAAGCAAGATGGATGAGGTGATCTTTGAAGAATTCAAGGGAACCGGTAATATGGAATTGCAACTGGATCGTCGCCTTGCCAATAAACGAATCTACCCTGCCATCGATCTTACAGCATCTTCTACCCGCCGGGATGACCTCCTCCTGGATAAAGATGTGCTACAACGCATGAACCTTCTAAGGGTTTACCTTACTGACATGAACACCGAGGAATCCATGAACGAATTGCTCAAACGCATGCGCGGTACCAAGAGCAATGAGGAGTTTCTCGCATCCATGAACAGGTAGGCAGGAAAATTTACGAGAACAGATGCAGTTGGCCCATCCTGGGCACAATCTAATTCCCTGATATTCGTTATTAGGGGAGCGGATTTGATCTAATATTATGAAAACCAATACCATGAAGACCCTACGCCTGCTTTTCCTGCTGCTTTTTATCCCCGTAAGTTTCATCCACGCACAGAAAACCCTTAGCGGGGTTTGGACAGGAAAGATGTCTAATGATAGCGTTACCTCCAGAAAGGATCAGGGTTTTGAAATGGCGCTTACCCAGTACAAAAACAAAGTATACGGTTACTCACGTAACACTTTTATCGTTAACGACACACTTTATACCATTCTCAAAAGAGTAAAAGGAACAATTGATGGAGATGTCTGTGAAATAAAAGATGATGAAATCATTTCCTTCAACTTTCCAGGCAAATTAGATAAAGGAGTACACGTTACAACTACTTTCAGAATGGATCAGCAGGATAGCACCTGGCACCTCTCTGGCGATTTTAAAACCAATGAAAGTAAAAAACGGGGCTATTATGCTGTTAGTGGAAAAATTGAAATGAAGGATGAACCGGACATTGAAAAATCTGCGATCATTGGTCACCTGGAGGAACTTAGAATGGCTAATAATGTTCCGTTTTATGCCGAAGCCAAAAAACAGGAACAACAAAAACTGGCTGAGAAAACGCTGGCTACAACTACTCCCATTACCAAAAAAGATAACCCATCTGATATGGCTGCAACCAAGGCTCAACAAAAAGCCCAGGACCGTGAAGCCAAAAATGCAATAAAAGAAAACAAAAAACAGAATGATGCAATTGCTTCCAGCAATGAAGAAAAGAAGAAACCTGCTGAATCAATCGTAAACAACCCGGAACCTAAGAAGACAGAGTCCGTATCTACGATCAATACACAAGTGGCAGATAAGAAGAAACCTGCTGAAACTATTGTAAATAATCCGGAACCGAAGAAGGCAGAACCGGTTGTGGCAAATAATAATCCTGCCGGAGAGAATAATACAATTACCAGCAAACCGGATCAGCCTGCAACTCCAGTTGTTATAACTCCCCGAGAAAATAAGCCTGCTGAAACTATCATTGCAGAAACAAGGAAAACAGTTCCTTCTACAATCAATATTCAGCCGGTTATCAAATTACCTACAGCGGCTGCATTGGTAAACGAAAGAAAGACTGCTCCCCCACAGGAAGTCACTTTCAGGTCAGACAGTCTCGAGCTTGCATTGTATGATAATGGTGAAGTGGATGGTGATACAGTAAGTGTACTAATGAATGGTGATCTTATACTTGCAAAGCAGGGCCTGAAAACATCGGCAATCAGGAAAACAATCTATGTGAAACCTGGAACAGATGAGGTAACTCTTGTGCTCTATGCTGAGAACCTGGGTAAATACCCTCCCAATACAGGACTATTGGTAGTATATGATGGAGACGATAGATACCAGATACGTTTCAGTGCCGATCTGCAAAAAAATGCCTCCGTAATTTTCAAAAGAAAGAGATAGCGTTAAAATGCATCTATTTTAGCGGCCAGCTTTTTGTCTTTTTCAGTTACAATGTCTCCCGCATCATGGGTGCTAAGCCATATTTCAACTGTATTGTATACATTCTTCCATTCTGGATGATGGTCCATCTTTTCAGCTTCAAGTGCCACTCTTGTCATAAATGAAAATGCCTGGCTAAAATCCTTAAACTGGAATTTCCTGTAAAGCTTGTTATTTTCTTCTTTCCACATACCGGAGGTTTTGAATTTTTGAAGAACAAATCAAAAAACAAGATGTTCCTTGTTCTTTATCTTTTCATTGGTCAATTCTACTACCAATTGCACGCCAGAAATAGACCGGATGGAGCTTATCATTTGTGAAACCGTGCCATTATCCACCACATCATCCTTCATCAGCCACAGATAATCCAGGTGCTTGAACTCCGGTAGAAGATATTCCCCGTCACATTCATTATTATATAAGTAGTGATTTAATGAGCCCAGTGGCAATTGATACTGGAATACGGAGAAGAAATAATTCCTGCGTTTTTTAGTCAGCCTGATCTCAATATCATGGTTTACCCGGAAATCCATACCCAAAAGGTTATTGAGCTGCCAGCAAAACTGGTAATCCTTCAGTGTAGATACAATTCCCAGCAACCTGGTCTCTTCAAAAAAAGCTTCCGCCAGGTCCTGGTTATTCAGTGATAATTTGAAGGTTCGTTCAGACAAGCTGGTAGGGTTTGATGGTTAAAACTGTACATCTGCTTCCACAACCTCATTACCTCTCTTAAATTTTACTTTTGTTCTATCGCCTTTATTGAACCTGTTAAGGGCTTGCATATAGCTATCCATATTGCTGATATTATTATCACCAAGCTGGATAATAACATCCCCTGTTTTCATTCCCGCCTTTGCGGCTGGCCTACCGTCTGTAACACCATCTGCGCGTATTCCCACTCCTGAATAAGTATAATCAGGCATTATCCCCATAGTTACCTTGAAGGAACTAACAGACTGTTGAGACTCTCTTGTTTTCAAAAAGGCGAGTTTCTGTACATCCTTATTAAGATCATTGATAATTTTATCGATATACCTGATAACACTCAGTTCGCCC
>CAMLGP010000096.1 GCA_946479535.1 uncultured Bacteroidota bacterium | reverse complement strand
TTAAGCTATGCTTTATAGTTAACCCATTTCCTCTAATCTCCATCACTCCTTCATCTCCTACAAGAATGGTATGTTCCTGTCCGCCCGTTCCGCTCACAAAATTCACCTGCAGGCTTAATGTGAAAGCGGGATGAACAACGGTTTCAGGATATTCCATGATCCCACTCATTACATCAGGCACATCCCTTCCATCTTTCCAGTAGGATAATTGGCCCCCTGCATAGATCTTCTTTGGTCCGGTTGAACCAGTGATAAAATGTGTTCCTGAAAGGAGGTGCACAAAGAGATCACCTGCCACACCGGTACCAAAATCCCTGTAATTGCGCCACCAAAAAAATTTTTTCGGATCAAAAGGTATTTTATTGATACCCTCTATGTATTTATTCCAGTCAACCGTTTCAGGGGATGCATCAGACGGCATGGTATATTCCCAGGCACCAATAGCACTCTGCCTGTCATTGATGGCATTGACCATATTCAGCTTTCCAATTTCACCAGCTTTCAATAACTCCTGCGCCTTTGCACAGGTTAGGCCACTCACACGCTGACTGCCCACCTGTAATATTTTTTTGCTGACGCGATGTGCTTCCACTACTCCCATCCCTTCACTGATCTTATGCACCATCGGTTTTTCACAATAGACATGCTTGCCTTTTTTGAGCGCATCCTTAGTGATACGGGCATGCCAGTTATCGCTGGTAGCAATCATCACCGCGTCAATATCCTTGCGATCAAGTACTTCCTGGTAATTTTTGGTAGTGAGAATCGCATCGCCATATAATTCCTTTGCGTTTTGCAACCGGCCTGTATAAAGATCACAGACTGCAGCCAGTTCCACCCCCGGTACTTTAAGCGCCTGGGCAAGATCACCATGACCCTGGATTCCAAACCCTATCACGCCGATCTTTATTACATCTACTGAGGAGAAGCGCCGTTCATAGCGGAGCATCCGCATTTCAGCATTTCCTTTTAGTGTAAGATTTGCGAGCGGACCTGCAGCCGCAACCAGGCCGGCACTACCAATTTGCTGTAGAAATTTCCTTCGGGAGGACCTTGAATTGTTTGGCATAGCATCGTTGGTTTAGTATTGGAAGTTACTGAATCTATTTTTCAGTAAATTGAATGTTCAAACTATTGCGCCATGACTATTTCCCGCAGAGCCTTCGTTAAGCAAACAGCCCTCGTAACTGCTTCAGCTACGCTGTTTTCCAAATCCTTATTGGCGTCGTCCACGCATATACCTGCAATGCTTACCGGGTTGCAGCTTTATAGTGTGCGGGATGATATGAAACTGGATCCCATGGGCACTCTCAAAAGGCTTGCGGCAATGGGATATAAATTTGTAGAACACGCTAATTATATCGATCGCAAATTTTATGGCTGGACTGCAAAGGATTTCAGGAAAGTGCTGGATGATCTGGGTCTTGTGATGCCAAGCGGCCATACGGTTATGAACAAGCAGCATTGGGATGAAGGAAAGAAGGAATTTACTGATATCTGGAAGTACGCCATAGAAGATGCAGCCGTTCTCGGTCAGCAATACGTGATCAGTCCCTGGCTGGATGAGAGCTGGCGGAAGGAGTATGATACGCTATTACGCTATATGGATGTATTTAACAGAAGCGGAGAACTCTGCCAGAAGGGAGGGATGCAGTTCGGTTACCACAACCACCATTTTGAGTTCAATGAAAGTCTAAATAATTCTACACTCTATGATCTGATCCTTCAGCATACAGATCCAAAGCTGGTGATCCAGCAGCTGGACATCGGCAATATGTATTCCGGTGGAGGCAGAGCACTGGATGTGATCCAGAAATACCCGGGACGTTTCCCCTCCATGCATGTGAAGGATGAGATCAAATCATCCAATGCAGAAGGTTATGAAAGCACCATACTGGGCAAGGGCCTTATCGAAACCAGGAAAGTTGTAGAGTTAGGAGTTAAGACAGGGGGTTCCGTTCATCTGATCATTGAACAGGAGAGTTACCAGGGCAGAAAGCCAATTGATGATATGAAGGAGGATCTTGGGATAATGAAGAAATGGGGTTATTAATCCCGTCATTATAGATTCCGATAGCTATTGGGATCAGGCATACCATTAAGAAGGCAATACAGGCCCGTAAATACCCTTCCGTCCTTTCTTATTCTTTTTGGGAAATAAAATATCATGAGCAGTTTCATAGCCATGCTCGGCCACTTCCTGGCTCATCTTATTAATTTTACGCCGGTTACGAACCAGGTAAATGATCAGCCCCACCCCGGTGGCGAAGCCAATCCCTATCAGGATTTTGTTTGTGATCTTCATTTCAAAATAGTTTAATAATCATTTATAAATAGGCAAAAGGCATGCCATTCGATTCAGTTACAGATTACTCTGTATTGTTATAAAAGTAAAAACATATTTGTGATCAGGCGCCCGGTAGTTAGTGATCAGTTAAATTTGGTCAGTAGGTTGTATTCAAAAGCATGTGGTGAGAATTTAAAATCTATCGGCAACGGAACCCGGCTACGTCGTTGTTGGTGTTCCCGGCTGGCTAATCCCAACTCTCACTCTGACCTGTTTCAGGTAGTAAGCTCCCCATAAGTTTAACTTAAAGACTAACCAAAGGGAATTTTAATAAAAAAATGACCTGTTTGAGAATAATTAACAGCAGTTCTTATTTTGAAATGGCGTCTGAATTTGGTAACTTTTCTGAGGAAACGAAGACCGACGCCTCTTTTTCCAATGAATTCAAGATTGCAGTATTAGCAGCGATGGTTTGCAAAGGTTGGACTCTAACTAAACCTGCTGCATGAAACCGCTATATGAACAGCTGGATATCCTCATAGTGGAGGATAATCCGGCGGACCTTTTCCTTTTGAAACGGATGCTCAAATCCTCCCGGCTGAGCATCTCCAACCTCTATGTTGTAGACAGAATAGAAGAGGCCAGAGAACTGCTCAGCAAACAAAAAGTTCACCTCGCTCTTATTGATCTCACACTTCCGGACAGTCACGGCCTTCAAACCTATCTGGGAATAAAACGCACAAACAAAAAGCTTCCCGTAATCATACTTACCGGTCTGGATGATACAACACTTGCTCTTGACGCTATCAAACAGGGCGCAATGGATTATCTGGTAAAAGGAGAGTTCAATGAAACCACTCTGGTCAGAGCTATTCAATATAGTTTTGAACGAATTCAGAATACAGAAGCCCTCCAGCAAAGTAATGAGCGCTTCAACATGGCGGTAAAGGCCACCAATGATGTTATCTGGGACCTTAACCTCAGGACCGGTGAAATATTTTTTGAAGGCGACACATTTAAACGTCTTTTTGGTTACGATGTGGTCAACGCATCAGTAAGTCGAACTATCTGGGAATCATGGCTTCATTCCGAAGACCTTGACAGGGTGCGTAGAAAAATTGACCTGCTTCCTAAAAAGATCAATAATCTCAATGGTAATGGCACCGCCCATATTTGGGAAGACCGGTACCGCCTGAGAAAAGCAGATTTCAGTTACGCCAATGTATACAGCAGAGGATATATATTATATAATGGGGGCGAGCTACCCAGCAGAATGATCGGTGCTTTTCAGGATATAACTGAAAAAGTAAAACTGGAAGAAGAACTGGCTATTCAACAGCAGATGAAACAGAAGGAGATAACCGCCGCGGTGCTCACAGCACAGGAGAGAGAAAGGACCATGCTGGGAGAAGAGTTGCATGACAATATCAACCAGATACTGACTGGTGTAACCCTATTCATGGGTGTTGCCATCAATAACCGGGAAAAAAGGGAAGAGCTGCTATTTAAATGCCGGGATAACCTGGCCCAGGCTACTTTAGAAATCCGGAAGCTATCCCGTTCATTGATCCTTCCTGGTCTTAAAGGACAACACCTTGTGGAATCAATGCGGGAACTGATACATGATACAAGGATGGCTTCTTCGCTGGAAATAAAATTCCATCATGAAGAAGTAATTGAAAAGATAATTCCAGATGATCAGAAGATCGCTATTTACAGAATAGCACAGGAACAGCTAAATAATATACTCAAACACGCTGAGGCTTCCTCAGTGGAGATCATGCTTGAGGTGGATTATGAAGAAATATTCCTGACGATCACAGATGACGGAAAGGGATTTGATCCTGCAGAGGAACGACGCGGAGTAGGGATCCGAAATATGACCAGTCGCGCTGAATTATACAATGGTACCGTGGAAATTGAAACAGCGCCCGGTATTGGATGCAGCCTTAAAGTGGTGATGAAGATTAAGAAACCTTAGGAAAGCAATATACATCAGGCTTGAGTTTTTGGTTTTTAAATTGGAAACATAACCTCAAAATTCAAAGCCATTTAACGATTTACCATGAACGATATAGTAGACTTCTTCGCGAATCTTTTTGATTCTTCGGATTGGCCTCCACGTTGGCATTGCGGGAAATGGACGGATTTCCATGGCTGGCTCTACATTATCAGTGATCTGATGGTTTGGGGTGCTTATTTCGCAATTCCACTTATCATTGTACGATACATTTCCCGGAAAACCACCATTCGTTTTAGCAGGATCTATTTTTTATTCGCGGCATTTATTCTTGCCTGTGGAGCTACTCACTTTTTGGATGCAGTGGCCTTCTGGTATCCAGCTTACCGGTTAAGCGCCCTCGTAAGATTATTTACCGGAGTGATTAGCTGGGTAACAGTCTATTATCTTATCAAATCGCTTCCGGCTTTATTTGCCATGCGCAGTGCCAAGGAAGTAGAAATAGAACTGGAAGAAACAAAACTCCGCGAATTCAAAAAAGGTATGGTGCGTACCATGGAGCTTGAACGAAAGAACAAGGAACTGGAGCAATTTGCCTATGTAGCCTCCCATGACCTTCAGGAGCCACTGAGAACTACTTCCAGCTTTATCGAAATATTCAAAGAGAAATATCTCGGGAAAATGGATGAGGAAACTGATGATATCCTGAATTATATCAGCCAAAGCAATGATAGAATGAAGGTCCTGATCAAAGACCTGCTCGATTATTCACGAATCGGAAGAAAACCTGTGATTGAAGATGTGAATTGTAATGAGGTTTTGGATGATGTGCTGGCAGATCTGAGTGTAAATATCAACGAAACCAATACTACCATTTTCCGTGAAAAATTACCCCAGGTTAGAGGCTATCCTACTGAATTGAAACAGCTTTTCCAGAACATAGTCAGCAATTCCATAAAATTCAGAAAGCCAGGAACTGATCCGCAGATACTGATCTCTGCTGCCCGCGATAATGGTCACTGGCAATTTGCAATAGCCGATAATGGAATTGGTATGGAAGAAACTGATACGGAAAGGATTTTTGTGATATTTCAGCGATTGCATACAAGATCCGAATATGAGGGTTCAGGCATAGGGCTTTCTTTTTGCAAAAAGATTGTAGAACTTCACGGTGGCAATATCTGGGTAAATTCCAAACCTGGTGAAGGCAGCACTTTTTATTTCACGATTCATGAAATGTAATGGTTATGTACCGTAGACTCAACTGTATAATGTTTATTGATGATGACGAGGCCACCAATTATTTGCACCGGCTAATTTTAAGGCGCCTGGACTGTACGGAGCGACTTGAAATATTCCAGAGCGCAAAGGAGGCGATCAAATACCTGGCAGGCCAGGGAAAATATCATAATAATAATCCCATACCGGATATGATCTTCCTGGATCTCAATATGCCATCCATGAATGGATGGGAGTTCATAGAACAGTTCAGAAAGATCAAGAGTGGCTCACCCATTATATTGGTGATGCTAACTACTTCACTCAATCCAGATGATGAATACCTTTCAGAAAAGATCCCTGAAATAACCTGTTTTAAAAACAAACCCCTCACCAGGCAAATGGTTGAGGGGCTGTTGGAAGAATATTTTAATGATCCAGATGGAGGAGGTCCCAGTAAAAGTCATGATTACGGGACCGGTAACCGGGATAATTAATTTTTGATCGGTAAATAAGAATAATTTTTTCCAAATTCCAGCATCTGGGCAAAGAAACTGGACGGGTACTCCACTTTTACATCACTTACATCATTCCCATTCATGACTGGTACCAGTTTGGGTTGGATGAATCCTTTATACGGTTTCACATTTAATTTTTTATAGCGTTCCAGAACCTCCTTGTGCAAGGCGGGATCCACTTTCACCCCATAAGTTTCCACCAGGTCCTTACCTGCTTTGAAATCACCTTCAGACTTTATCCTTTGTATTTCCCGTAATAACTGTCCAAACAGTTCACGCAATTTTTTATAATCGTTGATGCGGACATAAGTTTTTCCGTCTTTCTTTACGAGTTCCACCACATTATCTTTTTTACCTTTTTCATACACCCAGCGTGCATTCGTTTGCCTGTCGCGCATGTGGGCTTCCTCCACATGATCGCCCAGTTTCAGGCGGGTTAATTGTGTCATAAGACCATTCATCATATAGGAATCATATTCAGCCATGCCCACTTCCAGAGAAGGCATTACGCCAAGATCAATCAGTTTTTGGTCCATTACATAATACAGGCCTACGAGGTCAGCTCGTCCTTCTTCAAGAGTAGAGGCATAATTTTTCAGGGTTTTGTCGGGTGTTTCTACACCAGGATTGATCTGTCCGGATGCATGGCCAATACATTCGTGCATATCAGTTAAAAGATCTGAGGCCAAACTCCCCCATTTCTTCATTCTTGCCTTCACGGTATCATCAATTGCAAACTCATCTACCATTCCGCTTGAAGCCCCGGCAACATTATAAGAGTAAATGATATTGCTGAGTGAAACAGATTTTGATCCACTGTCTTTCCGGATCCAGTCGGCATTAGGAAGATTGATGCCAATAGGAGTGCTGGGGGCTGCATCACCGCATTCGGCTATAACAGTGATTGCTTTGGCAGTGATACCCATTACTTTCTTCTTCTTATGCTCAGGCTGGAGAGTGGAATTATCTTCAAACCACTGTGCCTGATCGGCAATGGCTTTAATCCGTTTGGTAGCTTCCATATCCTTCATGGATACCACACTTTCAAAAGCGCCTTTTTTACCAGTTGGATCAAGGTAAACTTCAATAAAGCCATTCACAACATCCAGTCTGCTGTTCACATCCTTCACCCATGCAATGCTGTATTTATCAAAGGTGGCAAGGTCCCCGGTCTTATAATATTCAACCAGTAATTCGAGTGCTTTCTTTTGCTGATCATTCTCGGCAACTGTTACTGCTTTTTCCAGCCATCCCACAATTTTTTCGATAGCAGGAGAATACATGCCACCTACTTTCCATACTTTTTCAACTATCTGTCCATTTTCTTTCATGGTCTTGCTATTCAAACCCCATGAAGGTGAATTAGGTGATTTAGGGAATCTGGTATAGAATGTATCAACCTCAGCCTGTGTAACTCCTTCATAAAAGTTCACGGAAGAGGCTTTGATATTGTCAATATTCGGGCGGAGATCAACCAGTTTGGGTTCAACCTTCAGATCATAAATTAAAGGTTTGATCCGGGCAAAGAATACATTTACAGATTCACCTGGTTCTTTGGGAAGGCTGGCAGTATCACAGTTTTTTAGGAGTGTGCTGAAATAATTATAAGAGCAGGCAGGAATAAATTTTTCATTGCCATAATGGTGGTGATTGCCATTGCTGAACCAAAAGCGCCCGCAATATTCGTGGAATTTGAACCAGTCCCCCGAGTTTCTGTCTGTATTAGCGGTTCCATAAATTGTTTCCAGCGTTTTACGGATCAGGAGGCCATTTTTACTTTTCTGATCGTAAATGATATCACGTCCGCAAAGTGCAGCTTCATATAAATAATACGCCAATTTCTTTTGATTGAGTGGAAGGCTGTTGAAACCGGGAACTTCATATCTAAGTACCTGCAGGTCTGCAAAAGCTTCTGCTTCTACTACAAAATTGGGATCATAAGTTTCACCGCCAACGGTAGCATGACTGGAGTCAGTCATATTTCCACCATCACTGGTATTGTTGCTATTGTTACAGGAAATCAGGAAGGCTGATGCTATGATCAGCGCTGCTGGCAAGGCTGCAAATTTCATGAGTTGTGATTGTTTAGGGTGCCAAAAATACGGATATATGGGTCTTTCCAAGCCGGGATCAATTTTCATTGTGGGAATGCACAGTGTTTAGCCAGATGGCTTCTTTTGGCCATTTTCTGACCATAATAGACATTTAATCAGTTTAAGATCAATCAATTCTCTGCTTAT
>CAMLGP010000095.1 GCA_946479535.1 uncultured Bacteroidota bacterium | reverse complement strand
TTATTTTCTTTAATTTTTTACGGTCAAAATTGACTAAGAAAAGCAAACCTAAAGCATCCAATTAATAGGCTGCTGATTTTATGAACAGCAATTTGATCGAAAGCATTTCAAGAGTTTGCAAAATCCTTTCAAAACATTCAGTCCAATATTTAATAGTTGGTGGCGCATCTGTAGCATTTTATGGATATTATCGTTTATCGACAGCACCCACGGGAGTTACTGGTGAAAAATTCGATTTTGATTTTTGGTACAATCCGACCTACAATAATTATTTTAACCTCCTAAATGCATTAGAAGAACTAGGCCAGGATGTATCAGAATTTAAAAATGAACTAGCTCCAAACCCTCACCGATCATTCTTCAGATTTTGAAATGGAAATTGCTACCATTGATTTTTTGCCGAGTGTACTGGGTCTTTCTAAATTTACCATTTCCTATAACAATAAAGAATTAGTAAGTATTGAAGATTTAGATATTCCTATTATTTCTTACGATGATCTCATTATTTCAAAAAAAGCAAATGGCCGGCAGAAAGATGGAGGATATAAATCAGTTGAATTTAAGTCGCAATAAATCACAGGAGGAAAAAGACTAGCAGCATTAATATAGCTCACCCAGTCATGGATCTGGAGACTAGGAGATAACTCTAATAGACATCTTCAAATTGCTTCCAGTATTTTCCCAGATGGCGCAAACCAACATTGAAGGAGCCAATAACAAAAGGAGCTTATCGGCTATTTATTTATGTGATAGATTGAAATAATAATGTAGCTACTGCGAATGTTCCATTTTATGTGAGAAAATAATCTAGAAGGCACGCTTCTCAGTGGAAGCATTGGTTGGCTTGAAATTTATTACCTGATAATATGCCTTCTTCGGCTGATACGCCGTATCAAATAACAATGGATAAGCTTTGCCACCACCGCCTCTCCGATCCAGCCAGCTATACTTGTCAGAAACATTCCAAAAAGTAACACCTGAAATCACATTACGGTATTTGCGGAAAAGTTCAAAAACCATTGCATATTTTTCCGTCTGCAATTTTTCTCTCTCAGCAGTATAGCTGGTAACGGTATCTCTGCGGGCCTGATTACCGCTGGGTTGAACTTTCATATCCAGTTCAGTGATCTGGATCTTCAAACCTAAGGAAGCAAATTTAGAAAGTGTGGAATCAACCTGCCCTTCAGTAAGATCGTGAATAGACCAGTGCGCCTGTAGTCCCACACCATCAATGGGCACACCCGCATCCTTCAATCCTTTCACCATCCTATAGCTCTTCTCCCTTTTCAAAGGATTGTTTTCATTATAATCATTATAAAATAAAATAGCCTTGGGATCAGCTTCATGCGCATATTCAAATGCCTTTGCCACAAAATCCTCCCCACATATTTTATACCACTGGGAATTTCTGAAATATTCATTAGGATTATCAGAGATACATTCATTCACCACATCCCAGGCATATACAACATCCTTATAACGATTCACTACTGTTGTAATATGCTCCTTTAGTCTTCTCAATAATAATTCTTTGGACGCAGTATCGGGAGGATTATGAGAAGAATCAATAAACATCCATCGCGGAGCCTGGCTATGCCAACAGAGATTATGTCCCCTGATCTTTAAATGATTTCTCCTTGCATACGCTACAATTGAATCAGCATCTCTCCAGAAATATTCATTCTCACGTGGATGAATGGGCCCCATTTTCATGGCGTTCTCTGGAGTCATACTACCAAATTGCTGAAGGATCAGATCACTTTCTTCCTGTCGTTTGAGTCCCTGGGGGGAAACAGCAACTCCCATTGTAAAATAATCCTTGTAATAATCCTTTAAACCCTTTGAACTATCATTACCGGTTACATTTTTGGAAGAATTACAATTGGCAAAAAAATAGGCAGTGCCTAAAAAGGCCAATAACAAAAAACAGTTGGAAAAAGTCTTACTCATGATGATAAATGTAGTTTACTATTAGTTTGAATACCCTTTTAAAACGGCGGATAAATTTATCCGTCCTTTAGTGGCATATACAGTGAAAAATTCGGCTTTATCCCGTGAAAAAACTAGATTTATACGATGAAAAGTATACTGGTTTTATTAGCGGTATTATTTTGTTTTACTGTGAATGGGCAAATGGCTTCCTCACCTGATCAGCCCATACATTCAGACGTATATTCCTGGAAAAATCTTCCGGTTGATAAAAAAGAAAATACAGAAAGAAGGCAGATTGTAAATGGGAAAAGTGCAGTGCTGCCAAATATGGAAATTCATGCAAGTACTTTGCAACCAAAATCAGGTCCTCAACCTAAACATACCCATACGGAAGAAATTCTCCTCCTGGTTAAAGAAGGTTCATTAAAAGTGTCATTGGGAAATCAATCCAAAACAATGGGACCCGGCAGTGTTGCCTTTGCAATCTCAGGAGATGAAATTGGCATGGAGAATATGGGTAAGACCCCGGCAACCTACTACATCTTCAAATTAAAGAACCCTGATTCCCTAAATCTTCAACGTGCCAAAGATGCCGGAGGATCATTCTTCATGGATTGGAATGATATCGCCTTTAAAGCGCATGACAAAGGTGGCGTTCGCCAGTATTTCAATCGCCCCACTGCCACACTAAGGAAACTTGACATACACGTTACTACTTTAAATGCCGGATTAAAGAGTCATGATCCCCACACCCATAAAGCAGAAGAGATAGTATTAATGATCGATGGTAATGCAGAAATGCAGATCGATAAATCATTTAAGAAAGCAACAGCCGGAGACCTGATCTATCTCCAGTCAATGGTACCCCATGCCATCCGAAATGATGATACAAAGGCCTGCATGTACTACGCCATTCAATGGGAGTAAGAAACAGGTTGTAACGAAACCGGACAATCAAGTACTAAAATCGATTAGCTTTATTACACTTTCGCCAAATCAATTGGCTGATTTTCAACACCCTTTAAAGTCGGCTCTCCTTTTGATGCCAAATCGGTTAAAACCTGCTTATGCTCCTGAACAACTTCAAAATTGCCTGGCGGAATATCGCACAACATAAGGTCTTCAGCTTTATCAATGTTCTGGGACTTGCACTAGGGATCAGTTCCTGTATTGTTATTTATACGATAACAAGCTATGAATTCAGTTTTGATAAATTTCATGAGGATGGGAACCGCATTTACCGGATTGTTGGCAATATGAAAAAGCCAACAGGGGAAACAGAATTTATTAATACTCCTTTTAGTGATGTAGCCGGGTTTAAGGATCAGATACCTGGCTTTGAGGCAAAGTCGGGCTTAATCCTCTATGGCGGAAGTATCAGCATTCCAAACGGAAATGAATCGCCTAAAAAATTCGATAACCGTATCCCTAATTCCTGGTCTTCAACTGCTATTATAACCTGGCCACAGTACTTTGATATTTTTAACTACAAATGGCTCGCCGGAAGTCCTCAAACGCTCAACGAACCCTTTAATGTTGTATTGTCAGAAAAAAGAGCGAAACTCTATTTTGGTGATCTGCCGCTGAATGAAATAATTGGGAAAAATGTGATTTACGATGATTCACTAAAGGTTAGTGTTTCGGGGATCGTGCAGGATTGGCAAGAAAATTCTGATTTTGCCTATACAGATTTTATTTCCATCAGTACGGCAACACACAGTTTTTTGAAAGGCCGTATATCGGCAGAGGATTGGACAAGCCTTTACCCTCATAATGCTATGGCTTTTGTAAAGCTCCAAAAAGGAATTACTCCGGATCAGATCAACAGTCGGTTTGCTTCTTATATCAACCAACATGTAAATCTTCCGGCTGGTGCAACGCTATCCATGTTCCTGCAACCAATTAATGATATACACTATTCCTCCAGCTTCAGAAGAAGTGATGATGGTGATGATTTTAGAAAAGCCTATTTGCCCACATTATACATTTTGATGGGTGTTGCACTATTTATCCTCATAATTGCCACGGTAAATTTTATTAATTTATCTACGGCACAAACAATCCAGCGGGCAAAGGAAATTGGTGTCAGAAAAGTACTGGGCGGGAATAAAAAAGGAATAATGCTCCAGTTCTTCACAGAAACATTTGTACTCACTTTATTTGCAGTACTTCTTTCAGTGCTGTTTGTAAAACCGCTGCTTTTATTATTTAACGACTATATTCCCGAAGGTGCCGCCTTTGACGTGCTCAATATATCAACATTAAAATTCCTTGCAGTATTAACACTGGTCACTACTTTTTTGGCGGGATTTTATCCAGCAAGGATACTGGCGGGATATCTACCGGTTCTGATCTTAAAAGGGAACAATTTAAATGCGGGAACAGGAAAGATCAATTTCCGGAAAGCCCTGATCGTTTTTCAATTCATGATCTCCTGTGTGTTTATTATAGGCGCCCTGGTTATGGGTAAGCAGATAAATTACATGACTAATGGTGATAAAGGATTTAATTCAGATGCAGTAATAACGGTCAATAAATGGCGGGACAACACCGGGAAGCTTCCTGTACTAGCTCAAAGCTTTAAACAAATAAAGGGAGTGGATAAGGTATTGTTACAGGGAACTCCACCAATGGGGTTTGCCCAAATGACGGCTAACTACAGGTTCAAGGGAAAAGAAGAAATTGTTCTTGAGCCATTATTGAAAATAGGTAACGAAGATTATATCTCGTTCTACCAAATGAAACTGATAGCCGGCAGGAATATCACGCACAGTGATACCCTTAATGAAATTCTCATTAATGAGACCCTGGCAAAAACAATTGGGTTTACCACTCCAGGAGATGCTGTTGGCCAGCGCCTATACTCGAATGGCAACCAGCCGGAAAGATCATTTCCTATAGCAGGAGTCATAGCCGATTTTCACCAGGGCTCTTTTCATGATGCAATTCAGCCAACTGTAATCGGGAATGTACCTAATTATCGCAGCATTGCTGTAAAACTTACTGCCCAGGAGAGAAATACTGATGCAGTAAAAGAGATTATTTCCCAAATGGAAAATAAGTTTAAGCAAATATATCCTACAGATCAGTTTGATTATAAATTCCTGAATGAATCCATCGGCTGGCTATACGGACAGGATAAGAAATCAGCCTGGATCGTCAATGCAGCAATGATCATTACCATATTCATTTCCTGTATGGGCCTCTTTGGCCTGGGTATGTTTACTGCCCAACGAAGAACCAAGGAAATAGGAATAAGAAAAGTACTGGGAGCAAATGCAGGCAGGATCGTTTTATTATTGAGCAGAGATTACCTGTCCCTGATCCTTATTGCACTGATCATAGCCACACCCATCGCATATTATTTTTCCTACCAATGGCTGCAGGATTTCGTGTTCAGAACCAGTATAACAGTTGAATTATTCTTTGTAGCCGGAGTATGTATGATCTTAATTGGACTAATAACAGTCAGCTTTCACGCCATAAAGGCTGCAATAGCAAATCCGGTGAAGAGTTTACGGACTGAATAAACTGGAAAAGGCTGTTTATTACTATACTTCATTTTTCATTGCTCATACCTGAAGTCGCAAAATGCGACTTCAGGTATGAGCTGGTATTTATTTCACATCATTTACCAGAGTTCCAATATTATCAATTGTAATCTTTATCGTATCTCCAGACTGCAATGTAAAATCACTTCCCGGTACAATTCCAGTCCCCGTCATGATCATACAGCCATACGGAAATGAACAGGCCCTGTAAACAAATGATACCAGCTCTTCTGGTGTACGTTTCATTTGACTAATGGCGATATCCCCATTAAACACCTGTTGACCTTTACGGAGTATCTCCAGTTTGATCATTGTATCAGGAGAAAGCGGCTTATCTGTAACATAAATGCAGGGCCCAACTGCAGCACAGCCGTCATAGGTTTTTGCCTGCGGCAGGTACAGAGGATTCTCTCCTTCAATACTTCTTGAGCTCATATCATTACCCACTGTATAACCAATGATCTTACCAGATGAAGTCACCACCAGGGTAAGCTCTGGCTCTGGTACATCCCACACAGAATCTTTCCGGATTGCAACCAACCCCCCATGTCCAACCACACGATGTGCAGTAGCTTTAAAGAAAACCTCCGGTCTCACAGCTTCATACACCTTGGCATAAAAATCAGCGCCACCTGCATCTTTTGATTCTTCCTGGCGGCCGATCTTGCTTCTCAGATAGGTAACCCCACATGCCCACAGCTCCTGCTTCCCCATTGGAGAAATTATATCGTCAGGTGCTTTTGAATTTCCCTTATTTGAGCCATTCGCAATCCAGCTGGTCAACTTTTCATGGATCTTGTCATCATTGATGAATTCATCCCAGTCATCAATTGGCGCTGCATGAAATAATCCTTCATGCTCTATCACAGCGCCCGATCCCGTTCTGTAAACTTTCATCTTATATATTCTATTTGGTTAGTAAGCAGTTTAATCAAATTACTTATTCCCTCATCTTCCACCTCAATACATACATATCGTTAGTAATATAAATTGTCTTCTGATCAGGAGAAAAGGCAATATTTGATGTTGCATTTTCCAGCTTTAAAAAGCCCAGCAGCTTTCCTTCGGGATTGAATATCCTTATACCACCAGGGCCACTCGCGAAAACGGTCCCGTTCTTATCAATCTTGAATCCATCTGGTAATCCCGGCAATGATTTGTCCTGACCATCACAGCTATAAAAGATCTTCCCATTCTTCAAACCATTATCATCCACATCAAAAATGTACCAATTGGGTTTATCGGGATCAGAGCAGGCAATAAGCAGTTTTTTTTCACCGGGGAATAAGGCGATGCCATTTGGTCTCGTAATGGAGTCTACCAGTAATACAACTGTGCCATCTGTTTTTACTTTATATACTCCATTGTAAGGAGTTTCCTTTTTGGGGTCATTATCAGATTGTGATTCCAGGCCATAGATGGGGTCAGTAAAATATACCTGGCCTTTGCTGTCGACTATTACATCATTCGGGCTGTTGAACCGCATTCCTTTATACTTGTCGGCTACTGTTGCAAACAGCGGCTGGGGATTATCCACGCCGGAGGTCATTCTTGCGATCTGCCGGTTTCCATGCTGACATAATATCAACTGCCCGCTATTGTCCAGGGTAAGGCCATTTGATCCCATTTCTCCTCCACGCTTTGCTGTATCAGTATAACCGGAAGGTGTGAGATAAACTTCCTTTCCCTTTTCAGGGGTCCATTTATAAATTACATTCTGGGGAACATCAGAGAAGATAAGCGCATTGATCTTGGGTACCCATAAAGGCCCTTCACTCCAGTCCAATCCTTCAGCGATTATTTCGGGTTTTGCATCAGGGGAAATGATGGCATCCAGAGCAGGATCCATCTTTTCTAACGTACCTATTTGTTTACCTACAGCAGAATCAGTGTGGGTGAGTGAGTCCGTACTGTTACTCTCACTCTCACCAGAATTATTACACGCAGTCATACAAATAATAAAGGATAGTAAAAGAAGATATTTCATCGTCAGGCAATTTATGGGGTTTATTAAGTTCCGGGGCCATGGTGTGTGTCCCACACACCATTATTGGTTCGTGTCCCACGAACCACGGCACTATAATTATATCAATGCAGGTCCCTGGTTACCTCACTGCCAGACCCACCCTGAAGCAGATCAAGGTCAGCTCCAAGATGTGCCTGCTGCACATGATCGATATAAAATTTTACATAACCCCTGCTGGCAGCAGCTTCAGGCTGCTTCCATGCCTTCTTTCTTTTTTGTAATTCCTCCTCGCTTATATCCAGGTGCAGCTTACGATTTTCTACATCCAGTTCAATCATATCTCCATTCTGTACCAATGCCAGTGTTCCCCCAATTGCGGATTCAGGAGACACATGCAGGATCACCGTTCCGGCAGCCGTTCCACTCATTCTTCCATCGGAGATGCGAACCATATCTTTCACACCTTTCTTCAAAATCCTATCGGGCAAATCTACATTTCCAACTTCGGGCATACCTGGATAACCCACCGGCCCCACTCCTTTTAAGACAATCACACAGGTTTCGTCAATATCCAGCTTTGGATCATCGATCCGCTCATGATAATCTTCCATTGTTTCAAACACAACCGCACGACCCCTATGCTTCATCAGGTTTTTAGATGCTGCAGAAGGCTTGATGATCGCGCCCTGCTCACATAAATTACCTTTCAGCACTGCAATACCAGCCTCGGGCTGCAATGGCTGATCCAAGGTAGTGATCACATCCTTATTGTAGCAAACCGGTTTGGCATTGTTATCCCCGATGGACTTCCCATTCACCGTTATTGCGCCTGTATGAAGGTA
>CAMLGP010000094.1 GCA_946479535.1 uncultured Bacteroidota bacterium | reverse complement strand
TATTTGTGCCTGTAGGATTTATCCCTGGTATTGTTGGAAGATTATACCAGCAGTTTGCTATTACCATTGCGGTATCGGTGATCATTTCCGCATTTGTAGCACTATCGCTTACACCAGCCCTGTGTACAATTATGCTAAAACCATCCAAGGATGAAACAGCGAAAAGAAATGTGCTGGAGAAATTCTTTGCCTGGTTCAACAGGGGTTTTAACCGGTTAACAAATGGCTATACTCATGGCGTTGGAGCATGGATCAGGCGCACACCACTGGTACTGATCATGCTGGTTGCATTATTTGTTGGATTATTCTTTCTTTTTAAAAATAAGCCTACAGGCTTTCTTCCTACAGAGGATGAAGGAAGATTGTATTGTACGTACGAAATGCCGGAAGGAACATCCACTACACGAAGTGTTGCCATGTTGCGACAGATCAGGGATAGCCTTTCTAAAATCCCTGAAATTAAAGTGGCTGGTGGCCTCGCAGGGTTGAATATTGTCAGCTTCTCCAGCAAAGCCAATGTAGGAACCATATTTGTAGCCCTTCAGCCCTGGGAGGACCGAAAAGGAAAAGACCATCATGTTCAGGCTGTAATGAATAAAATACGGGCTAAAACGGCTGGTATCAAAGAGGCCAGGGTATTGCCTATTGCTCCACCTGCTATTCCTGGTCTTGGTGCCACCTCCGGATTCAGCTTTCAGTTACAGCAGAGAGGAAGTACAGACAGCATACAACAATTTGAAAAGGTTGCGCGGGATTTCCTTGCAAAGCTAAATGCAAGACCAGAGATCGCAACTGCCTATACGTTTTTCAATGCACGTACTCCCAGTTATCGCGTTGATGTTGATAAGGAACAGGCAAAGAAGCTGGGTGTGCTGGTGTCTGATGTATATTCAACTCTGTCAACCCTGCTTGGCAGTAGCTATGTAAATGATTTCAACTTATACGGAAGGAACTTTCGTGTAATGTCCCAGGCAGACAGTTCATACAGGGGAACATTAGCTGATATTAAAAAGTATTATGTTCGTAATAGCCAGGGCAATATGGTCCCATTAGGATCATTAATAACCACCAGGGTAATTGAAGCACCATCTGTAATCTCCCATTATAATATTTATCGTTCAATAGATATTAATGGAAATACAAAAGAAGGCTTCAGTAGTGGACAGGCTATTGAAGCTTTACGTGAAGTAGCCAAAACATTACCGACAGGTTATGGTTATGAATTTTCCGGGTTAACGCGGGAAGAAATTCTGGCAGGTAGTCAGCAGACTACCATATTTGCGATATCGATCATCTTTGTATTTCTGTTCCTGGCTGCATTATATGAAAGCTGGTCTGTTCCTTTTTCAGTATTGTTTGCGGTTCCAATTGGCGCATTTGGTTCCATCCTTACCTTGACTTTCCTTCCTAACCTTAGCAATAATATTTACGCACAGATCGGTTTGATAACATTGATAGGACTGGCGGCAAAAAACGCGATCCTGATCGTGGAATTTGCCAAGGAAAGAGTTGATAAAGGCATAGATATCGTTCATGCCACGCTACAGGCAGTAAGATTACGCTTACGTCCCATTATAATGACATCAATGGCTTTTATTCTGGGTGTTTTGCCGTTGGCCTTTGCAAGTGGTGCAGCTGCAGAGAGCAGGAAAACGATTGGCTGGACGGTATTTGGGGGCATGCTTGCAGCTACCACACTGGCCATCTTTGTAGTACCTGTTCTGTTTGCGCTGATCACCCGGATCAGCTATGGTAAAAAGTTAAAACGGCTTCAGGAGGAACATAAAAAACAGGAGGAAATTGACCAGAAGATCGTGGATGAGCGATTGGGGTGAGAAAAGCCTTTAGCCATTAGCTATTTGCTATTAGGTTATGCGTTTCCCATGTATAATATTTACTAGAGGCTAACGGCTAATAGCTAATAGCTTATTGCACCAAACTCTTCCCTCAATCTGTTGTTATTATGTTAGTTAGTTGTCAATCAATTTACTTTGTTGTGTGAATTGAATAGCTAATTTTGATATTTTAGCTATCGAAAAATAACAGATATAAGTCCTTCTCCCCGGGAAAACAGGGGGTTAAGTATGTCATCAGAAAAAATTAACGTTTTGATCATCGGCAGCGGACCAGCCGGATATACAGCCGCTATTTATGCTTCAAGGGCCAATCTTAAGCCTGTTCTCTACCAGGGAATACAACCCGGTGGCCAATTGACCATTACAACCGAAGTTGAAAATTATCCAGGTTATGCCAACGGTGTGCAGGGACCGGAAATGATGGTTGATTTTGAAAAGCAGGCTGCCAGGATGGGAGCCGATATCCGCTTCGGACTTGCAACGAAAGTAGATTTCTCCAAACAGCCTTATAAGGTGCAGATCGATGAAGAAAAATGGATAGAAGCAGATAGTGTTATCATCGCTACAGGTGCTTCCGCCAAATGGCTTGGCCTGGAAAGCGAGCAAAGACTGAATGGTTATGGTGTAAGTGCCTGTGCCGTTTGTGATGGTTTTTTCTTCCGCGGAAAGGAAGTAGCTATTGTTGGCGCAGGGGATACTGCCGCAGAAGAAGCACTTTATCTTTCCAAACTCTGCACCAATGTTCACATGTTTATCCGCAAGGAAGAAATGCGTGCAAGCAAGATCATGCAGGACAGAGTATTGAATACTTCCAATATCAAAGTTTACTGGAATACTGAAACGGACGAGATCCTTGGCGACAGATCAGTAACTGGTGTTCGAATAAAAAATAACAAGACTGGTGAATCAAGTGTGATCCCTGTCAATGGATTCTTTGTTGCAATTGGTCACCAGCCCAACTCGGATATATTTAAAGGCTGGCTGGATATGGATGAAGCCGGCTATATCAAAACTGTCCCCGGTTCTTCAAGAACTAATATTGAAGGTGTATTTGCTTCAGGTGACGTACAGGACAAGATATACCGTCAGGCCGTAACAGCAGCAGGTAGCGGTTGTATGGCTGCACTTGATGCGGAAAGATATTTAAGTTCAAAGGGGCTTCACTGATAGCTGAAATTATTGAAATTTAAAATTCCCGGATGTCCAACTTCCTGACCATCTCTTTAAATAATGTGCGATTTCGTGCCTATCATGGCCTGCATCCGGAAGAACGTCAGAAAGGAAATGATTTTGTAGTGAATATGCAGGTAACCTATATACCCCGTGATGGTATGATAGGCTCTCTGGTTGATACCATTGATTACGCGGATCTTTTTGCTATCATTAATAACACCATGCAACGGCCGGTAGATCTGCTGGAAACCCTGGTACAAACCATTGCGCAAAATGTACATCAAAAATTTCCCCAGGTTAGAGAAGTGGAAGTTTCTGTAGAAAAGCTAAACCCGCCAATTGATAAATTTTCCGGAAGTGCTACGGTAAGCTACAAGGTCACCTACTGAAGTCTTTCTGACGCTAGATAACTTTCTTCTTCCATTTACCAGAACGCATATACAGAAAGGAAAATATAAAAATGGTGCCCCAATAAAGCCATTCACTCATCCAGCCTACGGTAACGGAAAGAAAATACTTTTCCAGTACAAGGTAAATATATATGCAATACAGGACGATAACGATCAGCTCTATCAGGAACGTGACCCTGCTGTTGCCAGTTCCGATGACCGCGTTAAGCCATGTAACACCAAAAGCCATTATTATCATTGCAACTGTTACTATCCTTACAAGAGGTACCGCTATTGAAATAAATGCCTGATCCTGTCCATAAATAGAGAAAATAACGGTGGGAAAAAGGTTGATAAGCAGAACCACGAGGCAGCTAGAGCCAACACTTATTTTCATGATCCTGATGATCAGAGGAATTACCAGTTCTTTTTTTCCCTGTCCAATCAGGTTACTGACCATTGCTGCTGTAGTTGCAGCGAATGCCCAGGTAATACAACCCAGGAATCCAAAAATATTTCGCATAACATTGGAGGCTGCCAATGCCGTTTCACCATGGTGTTCTATCAGGATATAAAAATATTCCCAGCTGAGCAGGCTGATAAAGAATTGAAAGATCAGTGGAAGGGAAATGGTCATGATCTGTTTTGCCAGTGTGCTATTCCAGGCGAAATGTCCAAATAAGGCAAACCGCCTGCCAATCCCTTTATAATGAATAACGGCAAATATGACAAACATACCCATGAATTCGGCAATAATGGAAGCTACCGCAGCCCCATTAAATCCGAGTTCCGGAAACCCTGCATTGCCGAAAATGAACAGGTAATCAAAAACTATATTGGTGATGGTCTCTGCAAGAGTACCCGTTACCAGGAATTTGCTTTGATTGGTACCTACCAGCAATGCATTTCGCATTTGATAGATATACAGGAATGGAAGTCCCCATATCCTGATCTTTAAAAAGGAGATGACCTGGGCGGCATGATCAGCAGAGATAAGTTTGGGTAAGATCAATGGAGCAATCATCCAGGTGGTGGCAATTCCAATTGCAGCAATGATAAATGAGATGAGAACACCCTGTGCAAAGATCTTTCCTATCTCTTCCGGCCTGTTTTCTCCTGCCCGCCTGGCAATCAGGGTCTGCAATCCATTATTTAGGCCAAACCCGATCATGGCAAATACCAGGTAATAAACACCTGCTATACTGGCAATTGCCAGAGACTCCTGATTATAATGCCCCAGGAAGATATTATTGATTATTAAATTGAATTGTGGCACAAATATGGCAAGACTGATGGGCAAGGCAATTTTCAATACCTGCCTGTTGGAAGTATTAACCTGTAAGCCTGTATCGTGAATAGAAGTTGCCATTAATATCAAAAATTGAGACCAGATCCGCTTTCAAAAAGGCAGCAAACCTACAATAATTATTTTTTCCTAACATTGCAGACTTGAAACAGATTTATAATATCGAAAAAGAGGGCAATGGGCACGAAGGAGATCAGGTATTATCACTTCGTATAGGAGAAAAACACCTGGGTTTTGCCATTTCTTCCGGATTGGAAAAAGCTTCAAATGAGCTATTGCGACTGGTTTGGTATGCCGGAGAGCAATCCTGGAACCGTGAGCTGGAGGAATTGTATTTTGCCCACCCTGAACTAAAAGTAAAATTTTCAAAGATACTGGTAGCCTATGATCACCCGCAAAGTGTACTGGTGCCGCCAGCTTCTTATACAGGCAATGACCGTTTACTGCTTGAGATGATGTACGGGGTTAATGGAGGTCATTCCATTATTGCCCAGGATATAGCTGGCTGGCAACTGAAAAACATATTTGCAGTTCCCGGCGTGGTAAAGGATTGGGTGATGCGCCATTTCCCTGAAGGGCATTTTTATCACAACTATAGTATTGGGGTCAGGCTGATCGATAATACTGCCATGGAAGGAAGCCTGCTGGTTGATTTCAGAAATAGTGATTTTGTGGTGGTGGCGAGTAAAGGAAATCGATTACTCATGGCACAAACTTTTTCCTATACCACACCAGATGATGTGCTCTATTACCTGGTTAAGGTTTGCAATGAATTTGGATTTGCACAGCAGCAGGTAAAAATTGCATTGAATGGCCTCATTGAAAAAGAATCCAACCTGTACAGGGAATTAGTTCAATATTTTTTAAACATCCGTTTTCGCGAACCTTCCTGGTTATTACCCGTTAAAGAAGAAGATAATTACCCCTCTCATTTTTTTACTTCGCTCAATGACCTTGCCTTATGCGAATCATAGGAGGAGAACACGGCGGCAGAAAATTCAATCCACCTTCCAAAATGCCATATACCCGGCCTACAACGGATATTGCAAAAGAAGGACTGTTCAATGTGATCCAGCATAGTTTGGATATAGAAGGAATTAAAACGCTTGATCTCTTTGGCGGTACCGGCAGCATCAGCTATGAGCTGGCCTCGCGAGGAGCAAGTGATCTTACCATTGTAGAAAAAGATACTGCCATGTATGAGTTTATAAAAAAGACCATGCAGGGAATGCATATCCAAAACCTGAAGACGGTTAAGATGGATGTTTTCCGGTTTATTGAACAATGTACCGAGAGCTTTGATTTTATTTTTGCGGGACCACCCTATGCACTTAAGAATATCGACGACCTGCCCCGGTTGATCTTTGAAAAGAAGCTATTAAATGAGAACGGCTGGTTTGTTCTGGAGCATACTCCCAGAAATGATTACAAAACATTTCCTTTTT
The DNA here is from genome assembly GCA_946479535.1 of uncultured Bacteroidota bacterium. The sequence continues at coordinate 2,133 of CAMLGP010000094.1, read as the reverse complement.
ATAAAACGGAAAAGAATTATGGCACTACCCTATTCTCCATTTTTATAAACAGGGAATCCAAAACGGCAACTGAATGAAAAAGGGTGCAGTTAGAAAATTATACAGGGAAAAAAGGATGGCATTAAGTGAACAGGAGAGGACCAAACTGGATGATCTGTTGCTGATCCAGTTTCAAAGTGCAGAACTGCCCTTTATCCATTCCCTTCTATCCTATTGGCCAATTGAAGAGAACCATGAACCGGATACACATTTATTTACCGAATTCCTCCGCTTTCGTAATCCTGAATTGAAGATATGCTATCCGGTGTCTGATTTTGCTACCGGTATAATGCAGGCGGTAGCTACCGATATTGACACCACTTTTACCAAACAAGACCTGAATATATATGAACCTCGTGATGGAGCTGAAGTAGCAACGGAGATAATTGACCTGGTATTTGTGCCTCTGCTGGCCTTTGATGAAAAAGGTTACCGGGTAGGATATGGGAAAGGTTTTTATGATAAATACCTTGCTGGCTGCCGACCTGATTGCATAAAGGCCGGTTTCTGCTATTTTGATCCAATTCCACTAATTGAAGACAGGGATCAATTTGACGTACCTTTAGACCTTTGTATCACCCCGCGGAACGTTTATGTTTTCTAATCTATTTCTGAAATCATTTCGCATTTTACTGTTACCGTTCGCCCTATTATACTGGTTTGGTATTACTATACGCAACTGGCTATATGACAATAAAATTGTCCGTTCCACTTCATTTGGTCTGCCTGTTATATGTGTAGGAAACCTTTCAGTAGGTGGAACCGGCAAAAGCCCAATGGTGGAGTACCTGGTGCGGCTGCTTCACTCAAAATATAAAATAGCAACCCTGAGCCGCGGGTATAAAAGAAAAACGAAAGGGTATGCGCTGGCAACAGCCGGTTCAACAGCCCTTGATATTGGAGACGAGCCCATGCAATTTCATCAAAAGTTCCCGGAGATTGCCGTAGCAGTGGGAGAGGAACGGCTGGTAGCAATACCCCAGTTACTGCATGACCGCCCGGATACAGATGCGATAATCCTGGATGATGCATTTCAGCACCGGGCAGTTAAAGCCGGTCTTAATATATTGTTGACCGAGTACAGCAATCTTTTCACCCGCGACTTTTATTTGCCTACAGGTGACCTGCGTGACCTGAAATCCCAGTATAAACGTGCCCAGATCATTGTGGTCACCAAATGCGATCCTTCACTATCCATTGAGGAAAAAGAAAAACTGATAAAGGAGATCAGGCCTAAGGAAGGGCAATCGGTTTTCTTCACCACCATTCAGTATGATACAGCTTACCATATCCTGACAAAGGCTTCCTGTTCCATTGGAGATGAAACCAGCGCACTACTGGTAACGGGCATAGCCAACCCTATGGCGCTGAAGGCCTGGCTGGAGAGGCATAGCAGGGAATACAACTTGTTACAATATGCGGATCATCATATATTCACTATAGATGACCTGAATGAAATAAAGCGCAAATTTGAGGGAATGGAGGGCACAAACCGGATCATTTTGACCACCGAAAAAGATGCTGTGAGATTGTTGAAATTTGGTTCAGAAATTAAAGAGTGGCCGCTGTACGTATTGCCCGTCAGGCATGATTTTTTATTTGGTGAACAGCAGTCGTTTGACAGGTCAGTCCAGAATTTTATTCGAAACTTTAAATAAACGGAAAGGCAGGCTTTCTTCAAAAAATAAACAGATGGGAAGAAAAAATTCAACAAAGAAAAAGCACAAAGAAGGATCATCAAGAGGATCATCAGCAGGAAAAACATTAAAGGGGGTACTGGAAATTACACGTTCAGGGATGGGCTTTGTTGTAGTTCCCGCTGTAGAAACAGATATACTGATCCGCCATAATGATTTGAACATGGCCATGCACGGCGATACGGTGATAGTGAGGGTAAAGAAGGGAAATGGCCGCCGGCAGCAGGGAGAGGTTATTGAGGTCGTTGATAGAAAGCGTTCAGAATTCATCGGTCATATTCAAATGAATGATGGGTTTGCATTTTTTATACCAGATGGTGATAAACCAATGCCTGATCTGTTCATACCACTTTCCAATATCAATAATGCAAAGAATCACGACAGGGTAGTGGCCCGA
>CAMLGP010000093.1 GCA_946479535.1 uncultured Bacteroidota bacterium | reverse complement strand
GCAATCAGCGAGGCCTTTTTTCTGGCCGTGGTTCGTGTCTCACGAACTACTAAAACCAGCCATGGTTCGTGTCTCACGAACCATGGTGTAATTATTATACTGCTGCAAGACCTTCTGTACTATGTTTTTTCGGCATGGCCTCTTCCGGATTAATCCCCAGCGCCTGTGCAATAGCCATTCCCATACCAATATCGGCACGGAAAAAATGACATAACTGCCGGTTGATGATCTCTCCCTTTTTAGGCCCATCTATATTTTTCATGTGGCCACTAATATTGCTCACCAGGTTTTTCTTATCCTGATCACTCAATACCTCTCTCCAGAAAATGCCAGGCTGGGTATAGTGATCATTCTCTCCTTCACCATTGCGATCATACCAGTCAGCAACCAGGGTATCCAGCGTCCATGAAGGCTGTTTGTAAGATGTATCGGGCTTGATATTATCAAAGCTGTTGGGGAAATAGTTAGGATTCTTTCCACCATTGCCATCAACCCGCATTACACCATCACGCTGGTAATTACTTACCATATATGGGCATTTGTTAACCGGTATCTGTTCATAGTTAGCGCCAAGGCGGTAGCGATGTGCATCTGGATATGAAAGTATTCTTCCCTGCAACATTTTATCCGGAGAATAGCTGATGCCATCCACTACATGGGCAGGCGCAAATGCAGATTGTTCCACGTCTGCAAAATAATTCTGGGCGTTTTCATTTAATTCCATTTCTCCTACCTCAATCAGTGGGAAATCTTTCTGGCTCCAGGTTTTGGTAAGATCAAAGGGATTAAAGCGATAGGTTTTAGCCTGCTCCTCAGTCATGATCTGCACTTTCAATGTCCATTTTGGGAACTCTCCTTTATCAATGGAAGTTACCAGGTCTCGCTGTGCAAAATCAGGATCCAGCCCTTTCATAGCAGCGGCCTCATCATTGGTGAAGTTTTTTATACCCTGCTTTGTTTTGAAATGGAATTTCACCCAATGACGTTCGTTTTTATCATTGATGAAGCTGTAGGTATGGCTGCCAAATCCATGCATGTGGCGATAAGTATAAGGTGTGCCACGGTCGCTCATCAGGAACAATACCTGGTGAAGACTTTCAGGATTCAGGCTCCAGAAATCCCAAACCATGGTTGCGCTTTTACAGTTGGTATATGGGTCGCGTTTTTGCGTATGAATGAAATCGCCGAATTTCTTTGGGTCTTTTACAAAAAAGATCGGTGTGTTATTTCCTACCAGGTCCCAGTTGCCATCCTCTGTATAGAATTTTACTGCAAAGCCACGCGGATCACGTTCAGTATCTGCACTGCCTTTTTCACCACCAACAGTTGAAAAGCGAAGAAACAGACGTGTTTTCTTGCCTACCTGGCTAAAGATCTTTGCTCGGGTGTATTCCGTAATATCATGCGTAACAGTAAAGGTGCCGAAGGCGCCGCTTCCTTTGGCATGTACCACTCTTTCGGGAATGCGCTCCCGGTTAAAATGGGCCATTTTCTCGTGAAGGATGAAATCCTGTAGTAACAGCGGACCGCGTGCACCAACGCTCATGGTATTTTCATTCTCGGCATAAGGAATACCAGATGCACTAGTCAGTTTTTTATTTTCACTCATAACAAAAAGGGGTTTATGGATGACAAAAGTGTGACATAAAATGGTATAAATCAAATTGATTAATTTTATAAACTCATAGTTAAAATCTATCAGTATGACCCTTGTTCAGCTGGAATATATTATTGCGGTAGATACCTGGCGGCATTTTGCAGCAGCTGCCAGCCATTGTTTTGTAAGTCAGCCCACTCTGAGCATGCAAATACAAAAGCTGGAAGAAGAACTGGAAGTAAAACTTTTTGACCGCAGTAAACAACCCGTGGTTCCTACAGAAACCGGAGCGGAGATCATTGAGCAGGCCCGGAAGATACTGGCTGAAAGAAACCTCCTGCTGGAAAACCTGCAGCATAAAAAGGGAGTTTTAACCGGAGAACTAAGGATTGGCATCATTCCCACACTGGCGCCTTATCTGTTACCGCTATTCATTCAGCCGTTCACACGAAAATACCCGGGTGTGAAGTTGATCGTTAATGAAATGATGACTGAATTGATCATTTCCCGGTTAAGGGAAAGTAAGATCGATGCCGGGATACTGGTTACTCCTTTACAGGAGAATGGCATCCGGGAACATATTCTTTTCTATGAAGAAATGATGGCTTATGTCTCCAAAAAGAATGCAGTATATGAAAAGACCTATTTGTTGCCACAGGATATCGACCCCAATAAATTATGGCTGCTGGAAGAAGGCCATTGTTTCCGGTCGCAGATCGCTAATCTTTGTGAGTTAAGAAAGATCAGCAAAGAGAGTAGCCATTTTGAATATGAAGCAGGAAGTATCGAAACACTAAGAAGGATGGTGGAATTAAATGATGGGATCACTATTATTCCTGAACTGGCTACATTGGATATGCCCTTGAAACAAACCCAGTTGATCCGGCATTTTAAAAGGCCGGTGCCTATGCGGGAGGTGAGTCTTGTGGTTCACCGGAACTATGTAAAAGAGAAAATGATTGAAGTGCTGAAAGAGGAGATATTGCAAAAGGTCCCGGAAAAGATCCGTAAGAATAAGAGCCAGTATACTGTTCCTGTTTAATTTTGATCCCCCGCTGCTTCCATTAATAGTTTCCTGCCAGGGATACGAATATGCAAAAGGCTAACTGTGCGCACAGTTAGCTTTCCATCCGCCTTTCATCATTGAAATTCTATTTCCAGTTTGTATGGATCTTTGTATGACCAGAGATCAATGCCACGCCTGGATCATTGGCAAGGTATTTCTTTGCTTTTTCAAACTTCTGCTGGCTTTCGTTGTCATTGTTTGCATAAGTCCAGGTTTCCTTTGTTGCTTCGTTGTGAACTAAAATGCCAGATTCGCTATATATTATTTTTGCATGTTCAATGTTTATTCCACAGATTGGCAGAGGATCAAAATTTAATTTTTCCAATACAAATATTGTTTTCCAGTTATCGAATCCGAACACTATACCGTCTTCCTCCTGGTATGCTTCTAGGGGCCCGGTATAGACTTCTCCCTGCAGCACATTGGCTACTGCATTCAGGTCTGTCAGTTTGGGCGGCATTTCAACAGTATTTTTTTTGCAGGAAAAAACCAAAAGGGTGAGTAATGGCAAGAGCCATCCGGCTAACCGGTAATACCAGTTAGCTGGAACAATTTTTAATTGTTTCATTTTTTAAATTTTAAGGTGAAAAAATCTGAATTTGTATGATAACTGCGGATGAGTTCATGTAAATGGTTTAATCGTTTTCTTCCAGCGTAAAAATTTCTTCTACATGCTTCTGGAACAACAGGGCAATCTTTAATGCCAGCACAGTAGAAGGAATATACTTATTACTCTCTATGGCATTGATGGTTTGACGTGATACACCGATCTTTTCAGCCAGTTCCTGCTGGGTTATCTGGTGAATGGCCCGTTCTACACGAATGGTATTCTTCATGGGTCAGGACTTTTGATGGTCAGTTGAATATTTATTTTTCCAAAGCAGGATATGAAACCGGAGTATGAATAGCAGGAGCACAGTGAGCATATTATACATCATCACATCAATATAGGCAAATTGATAAACTATCCAGGTAGCCGCTATCAGGAGCACGTAATTGATCAATACCGCCCATTGCAATGATTCAAGTCTTAACTGTGAAATGAACTCATCTTCCTGTTTTTCTCTTGAGAAAGCAATTAGCAGCAGGCTGATAATTATGCCTGTGAGGGCCAGTTCATCGGAATAGTTTTGAAAGTCTGTAATGTTGGAAGAACTATTTCCTGCGGAGAGATTCCATACACTCTTACGGGTTAAGAAGGTAAACCCATAATCAAAAAATCTTACGGCAATTCCTAAAGCCAGGAAGGGAATCAGAGCTAGAAACCCAATTAGCTTAAACCGGTTAGGTAGCAGAAGGCGGCGTTGCATATGTCAAATATTATTTACTAAAAGTAAAGTAAAGTTTACATAATGACAAATTTATTTTACACTATCCGACTAAAGAACCACCAGGTTAAATACAAATCAGACCCTGTCAGGAAATATAACCCATTACATTTCAAGGTTATATCTTTAGGTCATGCTAAGAATATCTTAAGTACATTCTAAGGTTATACAAGGCTTTTAGGTACTTAAAAGCCTAGGATAACCCTAGGATAACCCCAGGATCTCCCCAGGATCTCCTTAGGATGTGTGCTCCAATTGAAACAGAATTTAGAATGCCTATAGCAGCAATTTGCAGGAATTCTCTAAACCTGAAATGAAAGGTTGAAATCTTTAAAAGCGTTTAAAAACCACTTTTTTTAAAGTGCCAGAAGGGAGTCAATCTTCTTAGTGCATCTGGGGAATTGGTAGAGGTCATTATGACTACCCTCTTTAATGCTGATGAATTCATCTGTTTTGCGCAGCAATGGGATAAGCCTTTTAGCATTGGAGTAGGCAATCACCCCATCAGCTGTACCGTGAAATATGGTAATAGGAGCTTTTACCATTTCAATATACTCATGCGTAGGCAACTGGTAGTGCAGCATCAGACTTACGGGGTATATGGGAATATAATGCTGCATAACGGAAGGAAAATCATAATAGGGCGTTTCCAGAATAAGCCGCTTGCAATCCCTAACGGAAGCCAGTTGAGCCGCTATCCCCGTTCCCATTGATTTACCATAAATGATAATACTGTCTTTAGGAAACCTGGCCCGGGCCATTTTATAGAATTCCAGTGCATCTTCATAGAATCCCTGCTCTGATCTTTTCCCGGTACTTTTTCCATAACCTGGATAATCCATCATCCAAACTTCATAATTATTGCGGGTAAATTGGGGGGCAAATGGGGCATAACGTTCAATGTTACGCATATTGCCATGGAAATATAAAACCACGCCCTTGCAAACGGAGTCAGGTACTGTAAACTGAACAATCCCCAGGTTCCTGGAATCAGTAACCCGGAGATTGATCTCTTTATAAGGAATTGAAAAATTGTACTTGTGTTCAAAGGCCAGCTTTTGGGGATGAAAGATGATCTTTTCCTGGAAGAAATATAACAACAGTCCAATCACCACATAAACCAATACTATCGCCCACAGCCACCGTTTTATCTTTCTCGCCCTTGATTTTTGCATACAGCCAATGGAAAGGGGGTTAATTCATTCGTTTAAAATAATCGCTGATGCCACATTCGGTTTTATTCCTGATCTCATTCATGATGATGCGTATGATCTCATCATTGGAAGGAGGCCATTGTTCTTTTTGTGCAATCAGCTTTTTATCCTCATCACTCAGTGCCCTTTCATCGCCGGTAAAGGTAGAAAAACTTGCCTGCCAGCTATAATCTCCTCTGTAAGTATCACTCCACAAAAAGCGATCATTATAATCCCGTATGGTGGCCTGCAATAATCCGTCGGCCTGGATGCTACGGGTAGTGGTAGAAATTGTTGCTTTTACAGTGATCCATTCTTTCACTACAGAGTCTTTTTTATACACTATTTCTTTTCCAACAACCTGTTTGGTTACTTCACGGGTGCTGCGCTGATCACGGTAACGCCCAATATTCACATCACTGAATTTCATTTCAACGGTATTATCCATGCGCATATTATAACCTCTGGCCTCTGCAGCCTGGTAATAGCGTATAAACCGGTTGCTATTATTATTGTTCAGGTAACGCATGATATCTACATTGAAATTATTCATGTCGAAATTATAGGAGCTATACTGAAAGCCATACCTGGTCAGGGGCAGTAATACTACATTGGTGACTGCATTGGCATAGGCATCGTCCAGTTTCTGACGTATGGCAATATCTCCCGGCTTAAGATCAAGCGCACGCTGGAATTCAAAATAGGCATCCCTGGCTCCCTGTTTGGTATTATTATCCATCAGGGTTTGTCCACGTTCAACTCTTGCATTGGCAGCCTGCTCCTTATAGGTAGTGATATAAGCGGAATAATCGGTTGGCTGTACTATATCAAATACAGCGGGAGAGCGGTGGACCGCATCATACAAACGTTGCAGGTCCAGGTACTCCTGGTAAACACGTTCATATTTCAGGTCATCAAAACTGTTGGCAAAATTGCGGATCCTGCTTTCATGGTCGTCTATTGCAAAGCGATAAGCACTTTGAAGTGTTTGCAACAGTCCGGCATCATTAGGTTTTTTGCTGAGTTTTTTGGCGGCCAGTTCAACAGCCTCATCATAATTACCTTTCAGGTACATCTTTTCCGCCGATTTACAGGAGAAAAAAAGGGCGGTAAGGGTAATGAAAACTACAGTGTAAAGTTTTAGTTTCATAAGTGGTTCATTTAAATATTGGACGTGCGCCAGGCGCTTTAGTTCATAAAGATATAGCGAATTAGATAATTCTTAACATGGGCCATTTAGGGATATTTCAAAATCATACCCTCCGCAAAAAGATCAATATTTCAGAATATCCCTGATGAAATTATGGTATTCATCAAACCGGGGCAGATTATTGTGTCCACCTCCATGAATTCTTATCAGTGTGATCTTGTTAGGGTTTAATTGCTGCAATTTCTCGCTATGGCGGATAGGTATCAGCATATCACGGGTGCCATGAATAATATAGGTATGGCAATTTACCCGCCTGATCCATTTATCAGTCCTTAATTTATATCTCAAGACAAACCGTACTGGCAGAATTGGCAAAAAACGTTCAGCAACTTTGGTAAAGCTGTAATAGGGTGCATCCAATATCAGGTAACGGGGCTTATTATCTGATGCAATTTTTGCTGCAAATCCGCTACCGATACTTCTGCCATAGGCAATGATATGGTGCTCTGGATAGGTTTTGAGCAGCGTATCATATACAAACTGCATATCATCCAGCATTTCTTTTTCACCGCGTTTGCCGGTGCTTTTGCCAAAGCCACGATAATCCACCAGCACTACATCATAATTATACCGGTAAAAATCACGGGAGTATTTTGCCCATCCTTTTATACTCCTGCTATTCCCATGAAAATACAGGATCAGGCCAGCCGGTTTTTCCCGGAAAAAATGAAGGCCATTTATCCGGACACCGGGCGCCACATCAAAAAAATACTCTTTAAATGGGATATCGTATTTGAACTGGAAATCCTGCTTTAACTTTTCGGGATTAAATATGAACTTCTCCTGGATAAAATATAACAGGATGGAAAGAAAGGCAATGCTGCCGATGATATACCAGATGAAAGAAGGCAAGGCTCCAAAATAGATAAATAGTTTGAAATCCTGGGTTTAAGTTTTATTTGATCTAACACAGAATTTCAAATGCACGTAGCGCATGGTGTTAATGGCTGGTTCCTTAGTCTTCTACTCTTCGCAGCTTAAGATTGGTGACGGGGGCAACTATCAGCGGAAATTTCTCTACCGTCACATTGGCTACGTCCAATCCAAAACCTCTCTCTTCTGACAGGCTATGTTCCTTAAGCCAGAAATGCAATTTCATGATCACTCTTTCGGAGAAAGGTAACTCATTATCCTGGCTAAGGTATTTTTCCATGACCATAAATTGAAAATCCCCAACGGTATTACTGCTTGCCAGACTTTCATACCGGCTGATGATATTCACTTCTTTGTTGGCAACAAGATCTTCCACCACTTTGCGGAACATCAGGTTAATACGTGGCTCCATACGGAACCCAAGACGGAAATCGATCCGGATGATATCATTGGGAATGATATGGTCAACCTTGTATTCACAGGTATAGGGATCATCCATAGTATCTACATGCACAAACCAGTAAATATCTGCCCGCTTTGGTTTCTTGTTCAGGATGGAATAGATGATCTTATGCTCAATTTCCTTGGGATTATTGGCAGATGTAAGATATACCAGGTGAGTGGCGTATTTGGGAACTGCGCGGTCATTACTCAATTCCTGGATCTTGGGGATATAATGTTCCATGCGCACAAATTCCACGTAACGGTTCTTGATCTTCCTTGCACGGTACCAGATATACATTACCAGGAACATCAGGCCGCCAACAATTAATGTAATATAACCACCATGTATGAATTTATTCATAAGGGCAACCAGGTAGCCGCTTTCAACTATGAAATATCCTACCAGGAATATCCAAATCAGGTAGGGTTTTGCCCGGTGCAAGACAAGATAATTGGAATAAAGAATCGTGGTCATCAACATCGTTACGATTATTGCGAGACCGTATGCGGCACCCATCCGGGATGATTCGCCGAAATATAAAACCACCCCAACGCAGCCGAGATACATCAGTAGATTGATGGCCGGAATGAATAAC